>WAPT01000019.1 GCA_015520605.1 Nanobdellati archaeon | reverse complement strand
TGTTCGCCTCCCGCCCGCTGCACCATGGCAGACGGGCATCGGGAGCGAGAGGAAAGCCAGAAAGTAGAGATAATCGATTCGATTGAGACAGAACAAGTCGATAAGTACAACTACATTATGGATCCCCATGTCCCGGAACACAGGATTATCCCGCATTATCTGGCTTTTCTCTGTTGATATGCCTACTCTCATTTTCCCTCAGATTTTTAAACGTTCTTTCACCAAATTACCGTAAGCTGGGACAGCTGAGACAGGTGGTGGTGTGGAGGAGCGGTACTATCGCACAGAGAAACACAAGTCAGAAAAGATCTACAGGGAAATGTTCAAAGAGGAAGATACTCTTTTTTCCCCTGCAAACGTGTGGAGGGAAAGAGAACAAGCAGAAGAAAAGGTAGTGGTCAGGAGGGACGTGCACGTACACCCGACAAGACTGGAGGCTGAAACGACAGAAGACATTGACGAATTAAAGCTCAAAGTAGAAGAAGTTGTCGGAACAATACGAGAAAGATGCAAGTTTTTGGAGAAAAGGATAAAGGATCTGAGAGATGCGCTGGAGAGTAGGAAAAGAATTCACGAGCAGATCGTTGAGGACATAAAGGCCGAGATAGCGGAGAAAGAAAGACTGATGGCAAAAATGACAAAGCCCGAAGACATAAGAGATGTTATGGCCGATATTTCTGCTTTGAAATCTCAGCTGAGAAGGGAGGAGGTGAGCTACTGGAGAGATACGACAACCATAACAAATGAAGTTAACGTGCTGGAGGAGCAGTATGCGATAATTTCAAAGATAAACAAGATACTCGTTGGTGAGTGAGGTGGTGGGCACAGCGACAACATTTTTAAGAGAGGTCAAGAAGCTCGCACCCGTTTTGGGTAGGGATAAGGTTGTGGAGCTTGAGGTTCTCTATCTTTCGGGAGATGAGAAAACCCGAAGCTTTCTGGAAGACCTCGTGGATGCTATAAAAGCTGCAATGCTTTCCCTCATGCCTGAAAAAGACCTCGTTATTTTTGAGCCTCCCCCGAAGGAGGTTGCTGAAGCAGGAGACATTTATGTGGGAGACGTCCTCTACGGAGGCATAAAGCTGTCGTCATTTCTCCTGCCAATGGATGTGCTTCTCCACCACATAGGTATCTTTGGCTCTACAGGTTACGGGAAGACCACTCTAGTACAGCACCTGGTTCTGGAGCTTGCGAAGAAAAATGTGCCCGTGGTGATCTTCGACTTCTCCAAAAGGAATTACAGGGATCTTCTCCAGCTCCACGAAGTCAGGGAGAAAATGCGCATCTATACCGTAGGAAGAAATGTGTCGCCTTTCTACTTTAACCCCGTGATGCCTCCAGAAAACGTCCCGTTTTCCCAATGGAGTAAAGAATTTGCAGAGATCTTCGACCATGCTTACTGGATGATGGGAGGTGGAAGGTATATTGTTCTGAGAGCTCTCGATGAAATAGAGTCTATGAGTCCCCACAAAGAAATAAGGTTGAAGGACATAAGAGCGTGGATTTATGCGAACGAGGATGCTTTTACGTCCGCCAGAGAGAGGAACTGGGCCGCAACGGCTAAAAGAGCTCTTGACTCACTCTGCTACAGAGAGATAGGCGAGGCTTTTAACCCCAAGAGAAGCGTTAACCCCGCTGAGCTTTTTTTCCAGCCGTGCGTGACGGTGTTAGAACTTGATGCGCTTTCCTCCAACGACAGAACGTTTTTCATAGAAGTCATGCTGCAGTGGCTGAGGGACTGGCTGCTTGTGAACAGTAAAAAGGAAGAGCTGAACGCTGTCATTGTTGTGGAGGAAGCACATCACATCCTGAACAGGGAGAAAACCAAAAAACTAGGCACGGAAACTGTTACGGATGTCATTTTCAGGGAAATCAGGGAGCTGGGTGTGGGAATAATCTATACGGATCAGCACCCATCTCTCATGTCCTATACCGCTTTAGGGAACACTTCAACGCAGCTATACATGAACCTCGGACTTGAGACGAAACACGCAAGTGATGTTGATGATGCTGCCTGCATGCTCAACCTCGTGGGAGAGGAGGAGAAAGACTTTCTGAGGAGACTGAAAGTGGGTGAAGGTCTTGTTTTCTGCAGGAAAATCGAGTTTACCAAACCCTTCTACATGAGGTTTCCTAAGGTGGAAATAGAGAAGGGAAAAGTGAGAGATGGTGATTTAAGGGATTTCATGGAAGGCGGAGGGTTTTTGCTTACCTCTGAGTCTGAAACAGATGATGCATCGAAAGTGGATAAAATGAAAGAAAAAGACAAGAAGGTGACAAAAGAAAAAGAAGGCGAACACACATACTCCTCCGCGGAGATTGTGGAAAAGTTAAAGGAAAAATTCAACACAAGACAGATAGTCATGCTGAAGAAACTGGCCAGATTTGAAGCTGCAAAGGCATCGGACCTTTACAAAAACATGGGGATGTCGGGCACCACCTTCAAAAGACTGATGAGAGATCTGGTAGAGGAGGGAGTGGTGGACTTTGAAGAGATAATCCTCAACGGTCAGAATGCTCACATTTACTTCATAAGGGAGAATTGGATTCCTGCATTGAGAATTTTTGTTAGAGATGATGAAACTGAAGACATAACAAGCATTGATGTGTTTGAAAGGTTTATTAAAAAAATGAGAGGTAGGGGGTGGTGTGTCGCGGAGTCCTCCACAAAAATAATCGTTGTTGAGAAGGACAGCAAAAAGATTTTCTTATTGTTGGATACGGATGAAGATTCTGTTCGCGAACTTCTAAACAAGGCGGGTGAAGTGGGGTTTGTGCTCGTTGCGGACAGGAAGAATCTCAACCGATTCCTGCAGAATTTGGCAAAAATAAAGAAAAAAGAGAACATTCGCGGTTTTCTCTTCCGCGTGGGAACAATAGAAAATATGATGAGGGGTGAAAGATTGACTTCTGTGGAAATATAGAACATGGTGTTTGTGAGGATACAAGAGTAATGTTTTTAAATTTTCCTCGATATTAAAATGTTATCATTAATATGTGATTAAATAGGTGGGTTGGAATGGTGAGGAGAAGGGCTCTTTTGATAGAGGCGAACTGTTTCGATGAGAATTACGACATCGTGAAGCACAAAATCCTTCTCCCACACCCAATAGCGGGTGCGGTAAAAATCAGGAATGAAAAGATCACCTGCAAGCTCATGATAAACAACGATGGCGTGGAGATTCTGGTTGTGGATGAAAAAGGACACATGGAAAGGTGGAGGAGCGAGAATATAAAAGTACATGAACGATTATGAGTTCTGCCCAACCACGTTGCAATGTGCTAAACATTGGTGGGGCCGCCCGGATTTGAACCGGGGTTGCCGGCGCCCCGGGCCGGAGTGATAACCAAGCTACACTACGGCCCCTAGAAAAACATAACATACGCTTTTCACAACGAAATTTTTATATATAATCTAGGACAAAAAGAATACCCATGAAAAAGAAGGGCCTCTCAATGCCAGTGACGCTTATTATAACCATTGTGGTCGTAATAGCTGTGGCTATGGTGGTTATGGCGCTCTTCGGACGATCATCCACGAGGTTTGGAGAAAGTACGAGTGCTGTTGGAGACCCCGCAACATGTGCATCATGTATAGTAAGTTATTGTTTGCAACATCCCGACAACACATACATACAGGATATCACAGGACCCGACGATCCATGTGGAGACCAGTGTAGTGGAGTTACCTGTGGAGATGTGACCTGTAAGGAGATACTCCACGGAACATCGCCGGGATGTTATAAGTGAAGTCTTAAATGAGTTATGGAAATATAACATATTTTATTCTTGAAACACACAATCAGTCTTTTGTTCTTTGGATAAACTTTTATATTTCCTTAAAGTCATCATGATTATTATGACTTTCAGAATAATTTTCATCGTTCTTGACGGGCTCGGAGACAGGCCGTGTAAAGAGCTTTACGGGGAGACGCCGCTGGAGGCCGCATCAACACCTTTTATGGATTACCTTGCAAGGGAAGGTATTTGTGGTTTTCACGTGCCGATAGATCCCGGAATTGTCGTTGAATCCGGTCCGGCGCATTTCGAGCTTTTCGGTTACCACCCGTTCCGCGAGTTCTACCCGGGGAGGGGTGTGCTTGAAGCCCTGGGAATCGGTGCGAAGCTCGAAAAAGGTGATATCGCGCTGAGGGTGAACTTTGCCACAATTAAGGACGGTAAAATTATGGACAGGAGAGCTGGGAGAATAGAAGATGTAAGCGTATTTGAGAAAGATCTGACGATGGAGATCGATGGTGTGCAGTTCATCCTTAAAGCCGGGGTGGAACACAGGGCGGCACTGATAATTAGGGGCTCGGGGCTAAGCAGTGAGATTGAGGGAAATGATCCCCACAAAACCGGCAGAAAACCACTAAAAATAAAGCCCAAAACCAGAAACCCCGATGCCGTAAAAACCGCAAAACTCCTGCAGAAATATATCGATAAAGCTGCCGGGATCCTCTCAACTCATGATGTGAACAGGGAGAGGGAAAAGAAAGGCCTGCCTCCCGCAAACTACCTTCTGGTAAGGGGGGCTGGAGAGTACAGAAGTGCTGAGAGTTTCAGAGAGAGGTATGATCTGAAGGCCTGCTGCATAGCGGGTGCTGGACTTTACAAGGGTGTTGCGCGATATTTCGGAATGGATGTCTTGAATGTGAGGGGTGCCTCCGGCACGAAGAACACCGATGTAGATGCAAAGATTCTTGCAGCAAAGAATGCTCTCAAAAACTATGACTTTATATTTCTCCATGTTAAAGCCACCGACCTGTTCGGACATGACGGAGATGCCATCGGCAAAAAGGAGTTCATAGAGAGGTTTGATAAAGCTCTCAGCAAAATTTATGGTGTGGACGGTGTTATTGTGGTGACGGGCGACCATTCCACTCCGTGCAGTTTAATGGACCATAGCGGTGATGATGTTCCACTCCTTATTCACGGCGAGGGTGTGAGGGCCGATAACTGTTTCAGGTTCGGGGAGAGAGATTGTCACTGCGGTCTTCTTTCCAGGATCCATGCAAAGGACGTGATACATGAGGTTCTGAATCTCATAGGAGAGGAAAGAATAGTGGAGTAAAGAGTCAAGGTTGTTATATCTTTCTGAGCAACAGATCCTCTCTCCTCCCCACCAGCACAGGCATGCTCTCCTTTGCATAGCGTACAGCATTCCTCAACTTCACGGCACTTTCCGCATGGATCCTGAAGAGCCGCTGCCCTTTCTTAATCTCCTCACCTTTCTTAACGAACATGTAGACACCGGCACCTTTATCAGCAGGAGCGCCTGCGATTCTTGCTATCGAAGCTATACTCCTTATGCTTATGTCGAGCACCACACCATCTTGCTCTGCCACAAAATCGTACGTTTTGTCTCCGACCATGCTCTCAAGATCGATGTTTATGGTTCCGTTCTGCGCCTCAACTATTTCGGCAAATTTTTTCAGCGCTTTTCCACTCTCTATAATCTTCAGCGCTACACGTTCATCCCCCTTACCGCACATTTTAAGCAAGGTTCCGGCGAGCATCACGGCTTTCATTTTCAGATCGTGAAGCTCGGATACATCATTGTTGAGAATTCTCATTATGTCCAGCATCTCAAGCACCGGCCCGACACCCCTTCCTATGGGCTCCTCACCCCTCGTTATGGTGCACTCAACATCCATCCCAAGTTTCCTGCCCACTCTCTTGAATCTCCTTGCAAGCGTTATTGCGCTGTCCATGCTCCTCACCTTGGCCTCGTTCCCCACAGGTATATCTATGACCACCTGCTTTGCGCCTATTGCCTTCTTCTTGGAGAGCACGGATGCCAGCACCTGTCCCTTCGGATCGAGCGAGAGAGGTCTCTCTATCCTTATCAGTTTATCATCTATGGGGGCAAGGTCAAGGGCACCGCCCCACACAAGGCAGCCCTTGGTTCTCTTCACGATCTTTTTTATTTCATCTATGCTGAAGCTCACATCACACACAACTTCCATCGTGTCGGCTGTTCCGGCCGGGGAGGTTATCGCTCTTGAAGATGTTTTGGGTATTAATATTCCCGATGCCGCAACCACAGACACCACTATGGGCGAGACCCTGTTTCCGGGCACACCTCCTATGCTGTGCTTATCCGCAACGTGCTTTGCGCTCCATTCGACTGTCAGTCCTGCAGATACCATCTCCTTTATGACAGCGAGGAGTTCGTTCTCACTGTAATCGTGGGTATAGACCGCTGAGATATATGCCGCCACCTCGACATCAGATAACATGTCATTCGCTATGTCCCGCATTATCTCTTTAATCTCCGCTTCGCTCAGCTCTTCCTCTCCAGAGAGTTTCTTTTTTATGAGCTCAACTGCCCGTGGTTTTGCCACAGGCTCAACCTCAACTATGCGGTTTTCATCTACCCCGCACTCCAACATATCCCTCGTTATGCCAAGTTCGCCCTCACCAACCAGTGTTGAGGTTGTGTCCACAATCGCATATTTCACCTCGTTTCCGTACTTTATGGCGATTCTATCTCCCGCATGAACCCCCAGTCTGTAGGCATCCTTGGCGTTCACCACAGCAATTGAATACCTCGCGTTCAAATCAAGCGGTTTGATTCGCAGCTTCATACAATAATCACCCCCTCAGTCTTTAACCATCAAAACAAGCAGTGGGAATATCTCCAGCCTTCCAAAAAGCATGAGTACCATAAGTGTTAGTTTGGATAACAAACCATAGCCGGCTATACTCTCGCTGCTCAGCCCCACGGTTCCTATGGCGGAGAAGGACTGAAAAAGCGCATGTCTGAAAGGTACATTATCGAGAGATATAACGAATGAGGCAAGCGTACCGAAAGCGAGGTAGGTTGTGATGAAGATAAGCGCAAGTTTGAGCTCCTCATCCTCCACGATCCTTCTTCCAAACCTCACAGGGATTATGGCTCTTCTCGGAAGGCTCGCTCTTTTAACGCTCCATCTTATGCAGGAGAACACAAGCCCCGCCCTCTCCGTTTTTATACCGCCTGCGGTGGAATTTGTGTTCCCTCCGATTATCATTGCGATGATAAAAACGAAAAACACCACCTCAGGAATTGCTGAGAAGTTAGCTGTTTGGTATCCTGTTGTTGTTAGAGCCGAAACGATCTGAAAGGTTGAGAGAATGATGTTTTTCGTTTTCAAAAAAGTATAGGCTGCGAGAGTGGAGAGAAATACCGACATCCATATAATCTGGGGAGAGGTGATAGCCTTTCTTATTTTTCCCCTGAATACATCCTCCAGCAGGAGGAAGCTGATGCTGCCCGCAAGCATCATCACTATCGCTGAGAGAAGCATTGGAGGGTCTGTAGGAAAGCTCTTTACGGGCTGAAACCCTCCCGTGGAGATGGAAGTTAACGCGTAGTTGACCGCGAGAAAAATGTTTCTGGATGAGAGGAAAAAGAGCACCACGCCAAAAGTTGTGAGTAAAATATAGAGGTGGAAAATCCTTCTCGATAGCGATAAGATATCATATCCCAGTTTTTTCTCTATGTTTTGCGCTGAGAAAATATTGAGGGTGGAGGTCGAGACCTCCCTTATTATCCCCAAAAAAACTATGACTATACCTATTCCACCCATCCACTGTGTCATGCTTCTCCACAAGAGAAGAGATTTCGGAAGGGTTGAAGGGTCATTAATCACCGTTAGGCCTGTGGTCGTAAAACCAGAGATGCTTTCAAACATGGCATCTGTAATACTCATATTCGTCATGATGTGATAAGGTATTGCCCCGATAACAGGTATAATTATGAACGATAGTGCAGTAAGTTTTAATGCGTCGGAAAATGAGAGATCCTCGTAACCGCCCTTTCCGAAGTACTTCTCGAGAATCACCCCCAGAAATATATAGAGAAGTGATACTGTGTAAAATGCATAGCCGAACTCACCATGTATCAATGCAAATACTCCCGGGATAAGCGGGAACACAGATACAAGCTGAAGTAACATTCCGAGATAGACGAGGACATTTTTCATAACTCATCCCAACCTGCTGGCTATTTTTTCCATGTCCTTCGTTCTGGCAACGACAAGAAGTACATCTCCGGCCTCGATTTTCAGGTGATTATGGGGAAAAATGTATGTCCCGTTTCTCCACACCCCTGCAAGAAAAAAGTCCTTTATGTCGCTCCACCTTTTTCCGACATACTTTGAGTTCTCACTCACGACCAGCTCCGCTATCTTCACGGCACCGTTGGCGATTTCACCTATTATCCTGCTTCCATCACTCATTATGATGTTCTCAACGGCATTGGCGACCTGCTGCGTGACAGGCACTATGTTACCTATACCCAGCTTCACGAAGAGCTCCTCGTTACCCGGTTGATTAACCACTGCAACTATCTTGGGGATGTTAAAACTCTTTGCAATCTCGCAGGCCATAAGGTTTGCCTTGTCATCCCCGCTGAGAGCGAGAAAAACGTCAGCCTTTGTTATTCCCGCCTCCTTCAGCACGAGAATGTCGGTACCATCTCCGTTTATCACGACTCCGCTTATTTTTGTTGAGAGGGACTTGGCTTTTTCTTCATTCTTTTCTATAACATTCACTTTGTGCCCTCTGGATTCCATGACCTTGGCCACATGCTCTCCCAGCTTCCCACCGCCCATGATCACTATATTGAGCTTCTTTCCTTTCAGAAACATAATGAATGGTTGTTCTAACCCCAATATAAAGTTTTTTTGCTTTCAACTTTTCATTTAAAAAATTTCTCACCGAATGATAAATTATGGTTGGGGCAAGACAACCGAAAGTCATAGAGGGGGCTGTGGAAACACTAGAGGAAGTTGGCAAGAGAGCCCCAAAACTCTTTGGGATTCCGACTGGTGTTGAAGGGCTTGACGAGATGTTCTTCACAACGAAGATTGAGGACGGTAAGGTTAAGAAGATCCCCCTAGGCGGAATACCTTACCTGGCGGTGGTCAACATAACGGGTGTTTCTGACACCGGTAAGAGCCTCATGGTTGAGCAGTTCGCGGTTACACAAGCTTCAAGAGGGTACAAAGTTTGCTTTGTGACCGTCGAATCTCCTGCTGCTTTCGTCAGCATGGGTCTTAAGGAGAGAGCAAAGGCCATGGGAATCAGATGGGATGAGATAGAGGACAACATAATCATGGTGGATGCTGCTACACACGCAATCTTGAGGGAGGACATTTCAAGTTTGCTGAACACGTTGGAGTATGCCATAGATACTTATGAGACCAAGTCTGTAGTCATAGACTCTGTAACAGGACTTTACGAAGCTAAGGAAATGATGGCCAGGAGTGTAGTGAGAAGGTTGTTCAACTTTATGAAGCTGAAACATCAGACAGCTCTTTTCGTATCACAAAAGAGGAGCGGGCATGAAGAGTTGACCGCTGAGGCAGCTGGAGGCTATGCAGTTAGCCACATCGTCGATTGTTCCATTGTGCTTTCCAAAGAGCTGATTATGAGTAGATATGCTGCAAATATTTACAGAAGACCGATCGGCTCAATAGTTAGGCTGATCAGAATTGACGGCTGCAGGATGTGCGGGCACGACACTAAGACACACATATTCGAGATAACTGAGACGGGGCTTGTGAGGGTGGGGCCTTCTCTTGATGAGCTATTAAAGGAAGCGCAGAAGCAGAGCACACTCAAATTTGGAGGGGGTGGTGAGTCATGGTAGTGGAGGTTAAGCCCGTTGTGGAGGATGTTGATTCAAAGGCAATGAGAGTTTTTCTTAAGAGTATAGAGATACTCGGCGGGCCAAAAAAGCTTGTGGAGCACCGCAATTTAACATGGCTTCCAAGCTTGATGGCAGCCAGCTATGCCATAGTGTATGCTAAGGATAAGAGTTATAGCGCCGAAACCATAGCGTCATTGCTAGGTATGACAAAACAGAGTGTGCAGAACATGTTAAGAGCTGATCCTGAGGTGCTTAAAGCAAAGTTGGGTGAGGAAATTGTAGCGGAGAAGGACGAGGAAAGGAGAACACACACAGCGGGGGCCCTTGCAAAGCTCGCTTACCAAGAGATCATGGCAGGCAGGGATGAGATCAACCTCGCAATAGAAATAACTAAGCAGGCTGTGAAAAGCTTAGGTGCCGAATGGGCGGTACATGTGCTATCAAGGCTCAAGGGGGCAGACTTTCCAGTGGAAAAGAACACACTGAAAAACAGACTCGGTGGACTCGTGATAAAGGGCAGGCCAATAGAAGAGATACTCGACAAACTTGAGTATCCGATCAAAAGCCCAGCTGAGCTGCTTCACCAGATAAGAAAGGCTATAGAAATAGATACAAACAAGTAGAGATTTGTTCTTTTTTAACTTTTAAAATCCAAGTAATTTTCCAAGATGGTAAACAATGATGCCTATCGTAGTCGCAAGGATTAGGTTGTAAAATATCTCAAATAATGTCCACTTTATACTCTTAGTTTCCGTATAAATGGTAGCAATTGTTGCCAAACACGGGATGTAGATAACTGAAACCAAACATAGAACAAATGCCTCCAAAGGAGTTAAATAATTGGTGACATTTCCATAAACAATGTTCAGTGTAGAAACAACCAGTTCTTTTGCGAATATTCCGAATACTAATGCCATTGCCCCTCTCCAATCTAACCCCATTAAAGAGGTTATACGCTCAAGAACCTTCCCGATAGTTGCCGCATAACTTTCTCTCATGTTCGGATAGTTGAAAATATAATAGGAAGTTAGAGAACCTAGTGCGATTATTGTCCCTACTTTTATTAAAAATTCTTTACTTCTCTCCCATGTCATCTTCAAGACGTTTCTCAAATCTGGTACTCTATATGGAGGAAGTTCAAATATGAACAAATCGATATTTTCCTTGAATAAAAGCTTTTCAACCAAAAAAGACACTATGAACATCAAACTTAACGACATCAGTAATATCGACAAAGTGAATAACGTCTTATGTGATGCAAAGAAAGCTCCTGCCAAAAACCCAATAATCACAAATCTCGCCGAGCATGGCACTAAAGGAGTCACCAATATTGTCGATAACCTCTCCCTTGAATCCTCAATTATTCGTGTTGCCATTATGCCGGGAACGTTACACCCAAAACTTAAAATCATCGGTACAGCCGATTTTCCGCTCAGACCGAACTTCGACATTACCGAATGTGTCAACGCAGCAACTCTTGCGAGATACCCGCAATCTTCCAAGAGCGATATGAAAAGCATAATCAAAACTATCTGGGGGTAAAATGCCAAGACGGCACTAACTCCCGCCAACAAACCATTAATAATGAATCCCTTACATACAGGCGGTAAAATATTAGCTAGAATCTGACTAATGAATTCAAAAAACTCCTTTATCATCTTCGAAACAATCCCTCCGATACCAAAAACGAGATTATACATTAAATACATGACGCCTACAAAAATTATAGTACCATAAACCGGGTGCACAACAATGACATCAATATCATCATAGACCTCATTGAAAGCCAGCACATCTCTCAATAATTCGTCGCAAACACGGTATCTTTCTTCAACAATATAACTCTCGATATCGTGCTTTATTTCATTCTCGACTCTTTTTTTTAATTTTATTACGTGATTTATGATCTCGTCATTATTTTTAAATGTCTCTAAGATTTCTGGATCTCCCTCAAGTAACGATATTGCTATCCATCTTTTCGGGAGTTTGGAAAATTTGTCGAGTTGTGTGTTATTTAGTTTTTCGATAATCTCGCCTATGCATTCTTCTAGTAGCGGGGAATACTTTATCGTGTTGGGTTCCCTTGGCTCGTAGTTATAGATTGCTTTTTTTAATTTGTCTATTCCCAAATTATACCTGCCAGATATCTTTATGACTGGTAAGTTCAGTTTTTTGCTAAGTTTTTTATCATCAACAAATATCCCGAATCTTTCGGCCTCATCGATTAAATTCAAACATAAAATCGGGCTTTTTCCCATCTCAATTAGCTGCAAGGTCAGGTATAAGTTTCTATTTATGTTTGGAGTATCAATAATGTTTAAAATGATTGCATCATCATTATTTATTAAAAAATCCCTTGCTATTTTTTGATCTATAGAATCTGAGATTAACGAATAAATCCCGGGCAAATCGACAACATTAAATTCCTTGTTGTTGATTTTCAACACACCCTCGCGTTTTTCAACAGTAACCCCCGGCCAATTCCCTACGGATTGCTTATTTCCAGTTAGTCCATTAAATAATGTTGTTTTTCCAACGTTTGGCTGTCCAACCAGCACTATCAATATATTTTCACTCATCATTTACCCCTTTTATGTTAATGTTTTGTTGTGAAAAGGACAAGCATCAAATAAATACGTGCAATTAAAATTAATTGAAATTTTTTAGAATATATTAGCATCAATACAATCGCCCGTCTTAATTATTTTATATGATCAGATTTGGCAGTACCACCGACATACCACGATAAAAACATCATTCCACAATTATCTTACTGGCCATGCGCCTACCAAGTGCTATTTTAGTATTTTCAACCCTAATCAACACCGCTCCTTTATGCCAAAAAGTTATTAATTTTATTTCTTTTCCAGGACATATGCCAAGTTCATAAAGTTTCTGTTTACACCAATAGCCTCCTAAAACGTCTTTAACAACATACACCCCAGGTCGTTTATTTACTAATGTTTCCATAAACTTACCTTAATGAAAAACTTTAAAATAAATCACCCACAGGGAAAGTCGTGAAACAAGAAAGAAGAATAGTTTAAAATATTTTTTTGAAATCAAACTTGCTTAGTTCATGAGATTCGAAAACAGATGCTTAGTTGCGTATTTTATCCGAATATATAGATCACATTAGTTAAGGTATTGTGATAAGCAGGTTTTATTTTATTATAAAGGAGATGTGTTTTACGGGTATTTTTGTCGGAAGGAAAAAATAAAAGTAAGAACATCAATAAATCAACTATTCAAAACCGAAATCTTTATATAGAGGTTGTGGTCTTATTTTGAATCAGGTTTATATCTCGATACGTCGAGAATGGTGTTTTTTCATGCCCGAAAGCATAGATAACGCTATAATTAGAGTGCTGAAAGAAGCGAAAGAACCGCTCACCACATACCAAATAGCAAAGAAGTTGGGGATAAGCTGGAGCACCGCGAACACGCACTGTTACAGACTCAAGGATGCTGGGAAGATAGATTGCGAATACAGGATAGCGAGGATCGGAGAAAGCAAGAAAGTTTACTGGAAACTTAAGGAGAGAAAGTGAAACGATTATGCTCTCCGCTTCTTACTCTTTACTTTTTTCAATCTGAAAACATTTTCTCTTTCCATCTCTTCAAGTCTCTGTCTGACGAAGTTAGCCGCATCTTCTAATCGTGGGATTATGTTGTATTCAAGTGCGTTAACCTTTCTTTTTGTTTTTTCTATTTCATCCAGTAATTTCTGGATGGATGAAACGTATTCAGCGTATTTCACTAGTTTTTCCACCAACAACCTGTAGTAATATGAGGCCTCATCTATCTTCGCCTTCGTGCTCAACAGTCCGACACCTCTCTCCAGCATATGTAATTCTCCGCCTTCCACTTCAATGCGCGATACCTTAACTCCCATCAGGTTGGATGTCGTGAGCTTAACGGGCGGAAAAGGTCGAACAGCTAAGGAAATGGATCTTAATTTCGTCGCACCCTCAGTAACCTCTGCAAGAATCAGTCGCTCTCTTGCCACTTTGTAAAGTTCTGCTGTCTCTTTCATCACCTCCCTTGCCTCTTCCAGTACGCGGAAAAATTCCATTATCATGCCGTCTCTTTTTTTCTTGAGTAGCTTGTGTCCTGACTTTGCAAGCTGTATTTTCTTTTTCAGATTGAGCAGCTCCGATCTCGTTGGTTTCACATCAAGCATGGGAGTTACACACCTTGATTAATTTTTGTTGTGTATCATCCCTTCTCTTCTTTTTTCTCTTTCTTAGTTCTACCCTTGTAGTATTTCTTCCTGAACGCGGGCGATACTCTTGTCAGTTCATCCTCCGGCAGCATGGATAGCAGACTCCATGCTATTTCCAGAGTTTTCTCGATGCTTCTATCCTCGTGCTTGTCTTGCTGCACGAACTCCTTTTCAAAGCGCTCTGCAAACCTTAGCACGAGCTTATCCCTTTCGGATAAAGCTTCTTCACCAACAATGGCAACCAATCCGCGCAAATCTCTGCCCTCTGCATAGAGTGCATAGAGCTGGTCTGAGACCTGTTTGTGATCCGCCCTTGTTTTTCCCTCCCCTATCCCTGCATTCATAAGCCTTGAAAGGGACGGCAGAACATCTATGGGCGGGTATATTCCCCTGCGGTGAAGCTCTCTGCTCAACACAATCTGTCCCTCAGTGATGTAACCGGTCAGGTCTGGGATGGGGTGGGTAATATCATCTCCCGGCATGGTGAGGATCTGGATCTGGGTTATGCTCCCTTTCTTACCCTTAATCCTCCCCGCCCTTTCATAAATTGTCGCGAGGTCTGTGTACATGTAACCCGGGTAACCTCTCCTGCCAGGCACCTCCTCTCTTGCGGCTGAGATCTCACGAAGGCTCTCGCAATAGTTGGTCATGTCGGTGAGGATAACCAGCACGTGCATGTCCTTATCAAAGGCCAGAAATTCCGCCGTTGTGAGAGCTATTCTCGGTGTGAGGAGTCTCTCAACTGCAGGATCATCAGCAAGGTTAAGAAATACCACAGCTCTCTCAAGAGCTCCTGTTTCCTCAAACTCGTCGATGAAGCGCTGCGCCTCCTCGTGAGTTATACCCATTGCTGCAAAAACGACGGCAAACTTCTCATCTTCACCAACGACCTTGGCCTGTCTTGCTATCTGAAGTGCTATTTCGTTGTGAGGGAGCCCAGACCCGCTGAATATAGGCAGTTTCTGCCCCCTAACCAGAGTGTTCATGCCATCTATAGCTGAGATTCCCGTCTGTATGAACTCTGATGGTGGAGCCCTACAGTAAGGATTTATGGCACTTCCAATTATGTCCATCTCCTTTTCCGGCACGATTTCTGGTCCGCCGTCTATTGGCTCTCCTCTACCGTTGAAAATCCTTCCGAGCATCTCTATAGAGACTGGAAGTTTTATCACCTCTCCCGTGAAACGCACCTTTGTGTTCTCCTTATCCATTCCGCTTGTTCCCTCAAAAACCTGCACCACCACTACATCCTCGGAGCTATCCAAAACTTGTCCTAATCTCCTCTCGCCATTTGCAAGTATGACCTCCACTACCTCTCCGTAAGCCACATCCTTAACTTTCTTGACAAAAACCAAGGGACCCGCGATTCTTTCTATCGTTTTGTATTCCTTGAGCTTCGCAACATCTTTGGCCATGATCACTCACCCCTTACCAAAGCTTCGAACTCCTCCTCCATCTCCTTCTCAATCTCATCCATAGCCTTCTCGTATTCTTTTACGAATTTAAGCTCCGCTATCTTCCTCTTTGCTTTAACATTCAGTATGTCCTCAACGAGCACATTGTTTTCGAGGGCATGCTTCGCGAGAGTATCGTAGCGCAGTATGAGCTTCAACAACCTATAGGTTTTCTGTGGTGGGCAGTACCTGTCAATTTCATGGAATGCATTCTGCTGAAGGAACGACTCTCTCAGCATCCTCGCGACTTCAAGAATTACCCTTTCCCTTGGAGGAAGGGCATCACTACCAACGAGTTGCACAATCTCCTGCAGTTTCTCCTCCTCCTGCAGGATCTCCATAGCTTTCTTCACCTGCTCCATCCAGTCGCTCGCTATTTTTTCAGCAAACCAAGGTTCAAGTGTGTCAAGGTAAAGCGAATAAGATGTAAGCCAGTTTATTGCCGGGAAGTGTCTTCGGTGAGCGAGCTTGGCATCCAGAGCCCAGAAAACCTTAACAACCCTAAGTGTGTTCTGTGTTACAGGCTCGCTGAAGTCTCCACCAGGAGGGGATACGGCTCCGATTATGGTCACAGACCCCACCTCATCTGTACCCAGAGGCACGACCCTGCCTGCTCTCTCGTAAAACTCAGCAAGCCTTGCGGGAAGATAAGCGGGATAACCCTCTTCCCCCGGCATTTCTTCAAGCCTGCTGGAAATTTCTCTCATCGCCTCAGCCCATCTTGATGTGGAATCGGCCATAAGAGCAACATCATAACCCATATCCCTGTAGTACTCAGCTATGGTTATACCAGTGTATATGGATGCTTCTCTTGCTGCGACAGGCATGTTTGATGTGTTAGCTATCAGCACTGTCCTTTCCATCAGAGGTCTTCCGGTTCTCGGATCTTCAAGCTGCGGGAACTCTTCCAGTACCTCAGTCATTTCATTTCCACGCTCTCCACACCCGATATAGACCACTATGTCGGCATCGCTGAACTTGGCAAGAGTCTGCTGTGTCACGGTCTTTCCGGCTCCGAATGGGCCGGGTATTGCAGCAGTGCCTCCTTTCGTAAGCGGAAAGAGCGCATCTAAAATCCTCTGCCCAGTTATTAGGGGTACTTCCGGCTTCAGCTTCTTCCTGTAAGGGCGTGGCTTCCTTATCGGCCACTCGTGACACAGCTTTATTTCTTCCCCATTATCAAGCCTGCAAACAACATCATTGACGGTAAATTTCCCGGATTTTATTTCGACTATCTTCCCTCCTCTGTAGTCTGGAGGTATCATTATCCTGTGCTGGGTGTTGAACTCCACCACATAGCCTATGATATCTCCAGGTCTAACATACTCATTCTTCTTTTTGGTCGCCACAAAATCCCACTTCTTCTCTTCATCCAAAGCAAATGCTTCTATACCTCTCGTTATAAAATCGCCTGCTTTCTCCTTCAACACACTAAGAGGGCGTTGCACACCATCGTAGATGTTAGCAAGAAGTCCTGGTCCAAGTGTGACCGTCAAAGGCTTTCCTGTGTTTTCAACAGGCTCTCCTGGCTTAATGCCTGTGGTGTCCTCATAAACCTGAATGACAACCTTATCCCCACTTATCTGAATGACCTCACCCATAAGCCTCTCATATCCTACCCTAACCACATCGTACATCTTTGCTTGCATGTTTTTAGCTACAACCACAGGGCCGGCAACCCTATAGATCAAGCCAACATTTTTACCTGCCATGAAAAACCACCTCTTCTAAGATTGTGGTCTCACCTAAAGAGGTCTACTCCGACCACCTCTATGATTCTTTTTCTGAGGGCTTCTGTGCTTATCTCCCCCTCAGATAGAGGTATGATTATGGGCGCGGTAAGTTTTTCCAGTATTTCTCTTTTCCTTTTTGGCAGCTTTCTAAACTCCTCCTCGGTCGTGATTATGAGAGCTGCATCCCCTTTGTTAATGATCTCTTCTATGACCTTTTCGAAAGTTTCCGTGTCCTCGGGGGGTGTCTCAATAACATCCTTCACACCCGCAAGTCTGAATCCGAGCGTGAATTCCGGAGTACCCACAACATAAACCTTTCCGAATGTCATGAATAAATCACCAAGTATTTCTTTATGAACTCTTCATTTACGCCTCTCGCCTTTCCCCTTGCTATTAGCTTTATATTGCTCGTCTCAGCTTCCTTCATCATGAGGTAAGCGATCACGGGTACTATCGAGATGGGGTTTGTGTGCATGAGTGTTGAGGCGAAGTTGAGAAGATATGTATCAAGTCTCAGCTCGACCTCGATAAGAGATTCGGAAATATCAACACCGTCCAGAACCGTTCCATAGGGGGTGTTCAGTACCATCTCATGCAGAGCTTTTAAATCGGGTGCTGCGGCCAGCCGCTCTATATCTCTCATCTTCAGCTTCAATCCCGAAGGATAAACCCACTTCATTATTTCTTCCTTTCCAGCGCCCTCTCTTTTGAGTCTGTATAGGGTTCTGAGGTTAAGCACATCGAACCTAATTTTTATTAACTGGAGAAGTGTTTTTCCGTCTTTTTGAAGTTTTTGTGAGTATTTGAGGAGGAAGTTGAAGTACCTCTTGTCAATAACATTTTCCAGCACATCAACTCTTTCTTGTGTATTGAAAGTGTCTATCGCTTCTTTAAGTTCTCGGTCTATCTTGAGTAATTTGACCCTTCTGAAGATCTCATGGATATCGTCAAGCATGTATAACTCCTCGAGTTTCTCCTTCGATAGAAGACCCCCACAAATCCAGAGATTTCTAAGGTTTTCAACGCTCTCCTCCGCGAGCTTTCCTCTCAGCAATGTTTTTATGTTCTCAATATCGTACCTCACCACGTAAGCAAGAATTATTTTTCTTGTCTGTCCGGCTGTAATGAACAGAAGCTTTCTGAAGCAGGACTCAAGGCTTTCATTTGCAGCAAGTTCAATCACATCTTCAACCTTAAAACCCCCCCTTATGATTTCCTCGTCGATGGAGTAACCCCTTTCTTCTAAAAACTTCGCCATTGTGTAGAGGTCCATCTTTAAAATCTTTTCGTAGTCAATCCTTGTGAGCAACTTGCTTTTCATTGCTCGCATCCTTGCTGCAAGATAGGGGTACTTTCCAAAGCTTATCCTGCCCAAGATGTCTATGGGTTGCATGATGCTCACGCGGACTCAAGTTCTTTTTCCAGTATCTTTAGTATCTTCCTTTTTATGTTTCTCAGGAGAGTTTCATAAGTAAGATCTATGGATACCTCTCCGTCCCTGCTCTCGGCGATGAAGCCACCTTTGCACACTACACAGGATATCTTTGCTTTCGGAAAGAGCTTCCTGATGATTTTTTTCTCCTCTTCATTACAGTAAATTCTACCGACCTCTATTTCTCCCTTTACCTTCTCTGCGAGACTCTTGAGCAAATCTTCTTTCTCTTTAAGTGACGTTATTTCTTCAAGCACACTGTTCAGAAAGTCCTCTATGATTCTCTTTTTCGTGTTCATCTTTATCTTGGATGCCTCGAGTTTTGCCGATGCTATCTCGCTTTTCTCTATTTCCTCGAGGATTTTCTCCGTTTCCGCTTTGAAGCTTTCCTCGTACTGCTTTGCTTCCCCCTCTGCTCTCTTTATTATTTCTCTCGCCTCTTTTTTTGCATCTCTTAAAATGGCGGATGCTTTTTCCCTCGCTGAGCTCAATATTTCCTCCACCACACCATCAGCTGACATTGTTTACCCCCAGTTTCAAGATATTAAAAAGCTCAGGAGTTTGTCAGTGTGCAAGACGCATCAGCATTATCGCTATCACCATCCCGAATATCACAAGTGTTTCTGGAATCACCGTCATGATAAGGCCTTTTACAAACAGATCTTCTTTTTCTGTAAACGCTCCTACTGCCGCAGCTCCTATGTTTGCTTCGGCAAGTCCTGCACCTATAGCTCCAAGTCCAATAGCAAGTCCTGCACCTATGGCTATGAGACCAACATCCCCTACCATTCAACCTCACCTCATTCCTTTTTTCTCCCAAAGGGATTATAAGGAAAACCACCACCGATGAAAAACTTTGTGAAAAACTCCACATAGTTAAGCCTAATGGAATGGAGGAACCCCTCGAGTATCCCAAGCATTATGTTGAATATGTGACCGAAGACAACAAGCATTATCGCAAAAATTATGTAGACTGGGCCTTTGGCGACAAAGCCGGTGGCAGTAGAGTTTATAACCATGGCCAAGCCAGCTGATGCAACGCCAGCACCCATCAATCGTGCATATGACAAAGTGTGACTGAAGAGGGTCGGAAGCTCAACCACACCCTTAATACCCTCCCCCACAGCAAGCATTAAAACCGAGATAATTGTTACTGAAGCGCCGAGTTCCCACGGCAGGGAGATGTAAGATTTGGAGGATGAATACCACAGCACGGCACCAACTTCAATTAGGATCCAGCTTATCTTTTCCAGCAATGCTTTTTTGATCCCGTAGAGCCTGTACTCATTGATGGCACCAAGTATGAAGCCGAGGTTCACATGTACAATACCTATCGCCACCGCCAGATACAGTAGCGTCATGGTATCATGTACTCTGTGTATCAGGGTCGGAAGTCTGAACCCCATAATTTCGTTCATTCCGAAGAACTCACCATAGATGAAACCAAAGAAGATCGTTACCACAGCGCTGAAAATGAAAACATTGACAATTTTTTTGAGTTGTGGCATTTTTTTCTTTATAAGGAGAAAAGCAAAAAGGCACGCAAGACCATAACCAACATCACCCAAAATAAATCCGAAGTAAATAGGAAATGTTATCGCGACAAAGAGTGTGGGATCTATTTCACTGTATTTGGGGAAGGAGTACATTTCCATCAACGCCTGGAAATTATCTACTCCTTTAGGATGAGCGAACTTTACGGGGGCATCCTCTTTCCGTTCATCAATTTCATCAAATCTAATGAATACCTTTCCGTTAGTTATCTTTTCAAGACTTTTTCTGAGTATTTCCGAGTTTTTCTTTGGAACCCATCCAGAGATTATGAAAGCGTTCTCGCTGGATGCAAACTTCAGAGGCGCTTCTGCTTTTTCCGCCTCTTCCTGAAGGACATTGATCCAGTACCGAAGCACGGGTGTGGATTCCGTGGCGAGTTTTTTCAGTTCTCTTTTGAGCTTCTCAATTTGGCTGCGCAACTCTTCTTTTTCTCGAAGAAGTTTCTTTCTGAGTTCGGCAACCGAAACATCAAGATTACTAATATCCGAAACATCCACAATTCTGTGATCATATCTTGCAAGGATTTTCTCCACATCCCTCCTGTTTTCCTTCTTGTAGAATGTGGCAATGAGCCACCCCTTCTCGTGTTCGGTAACACGGAGCTCAACAAACTTCTCCCTGTTTTTTTGGAGATTGCTTAAAAGTTCCTTGTTCCTTGTGTGCACAATTCTCCACTCTATCGTCTCGTAATCCCATAGCTCGCGTGGATTTAAACCAAGTTTCTCGATCAGCTGGAGCTGCTGGAGCTGTGATCTTATCTTTGACATCTCGTCCTCCAGCTCCTTGATGCGAAGGTTCAGCCCATCAACACGCTCGGCAAGCTTATCGCACCACTCTTCCAGCTCGACGAAGGTTTTGAACTCTCCTTTTTTCTTGTGATCACAGTTCTCAACCGCGGAAAGTGTGTTGAGAAGATTGCGCAACTTCAGTAGAAGTTTCGAGATACGTTCAGCCCTTTCAAATGGTTTCCCTATGTCGAAGAAACTATCGGTCATTTCATACTCTTTTATATGAAGGCATCCGAGGTTGTAAAGACTTTCTATGACTTCCTCCATGTACTTTTTCGCGCATGCTATGGTTACCTTGTACATCCTTTCCGTGCGGAGCATAGAACATCACACGTAAGCCTCGAGGAAAGCTTGAAGCGCTTTTTTCATTGCCCTCTCCTTCACCTTGAAGTATTTTTTCTCGAGAAGTTCTGCTTCTTTCCTTGCATTTTTTATTATCTTTTCCTTTTTCTTTTTGAGCTTCTTCTCAAACTCCTTAAGTATTTCATCCCTCTCAGCTTTTAATTCCTCCTGTTTTTTGATTAAAAGTGTTTCCGCCTCTTCTTTGGCGTCCAAAATTATCTTTTCCTTTTTCTTTTCAGCCTCCTCCACGATTTTCTTTGCTTTTTCCTCAGCCTCCCGGATCTTTAAAAGCACGTCCTGCATATTTTACCACCGACTGAAAAGAAATAAAAGGACATAGAGAGTCTCAACATATACTTTTTTAAACTTTTTTGAGTTGTGTATTGTTAGATATATACCTCTATTTATTTACAAAATGTGGAATGGGTATAAAAAGATGGAGCGAGAAACAAGGAAGGTTCAGAAAACGGGGAAAAATACGCTCATAGTATCGTTGCCCAAGAACTGGGTCAGGGCAAATGGAATTAATCGGGGAGATTGCCTCATTCTCGAGTACCTTCCCGAAAGGGAACATATGATAGTGAGAAAAAACATACCACCTCACAAAAAATCATGCGAAGTGATCTATCAGAAGAATGAAAGCTGGCTTGTGAGGGAAATCGTTGCAAAATATGTGCAGGGGTACGACACAATAAAGGCTGTTGGTCTTGATCTGTGGGATATAAGAAGGAGAATGAAAAAGGATCTCGAATCCATCCTATTCGGGGTGAACATAACGGAGGGTGAGAATTTCTTGGAAATATCGGTGGTGGGTGCGGGTGCGTCTGAGCTCATAGACATAAAAGACATAGCTGAGAAGTGTTGTGCTCTTGTTTCCGCAATGATACGCAGTCTAGTGGACGGGATAGCGAGCAGGGACACCAGAATTCTTAGCGCCGTAACGGAAATGGACGATGACATTGATAAGCTGGTGCTCTTTGCAAGACGGCAGCTAAATTTAATGGGTTATGAGACTTTTCCGACTCTGAGAGAATTCAGGAAGGTCGTGGGTTACAATTCACTTCTACAGAAGCTCGAAACCATGGGGGACTGCGTTGAGAGCGTTGCCGGACACTCCATCAAGTTGCTTGATGAAAGAACTACAGCCGGGAATGTTATGGTACTGCAGGATGCTCTACTCAAACTCGGAAAACTTGTAGATAGTGTTCGCGTAGCTTTATCTCTGAATGAGAGGGATGCCGCGAACTGCATAGTTGATGAGAGTATTGCGTTTCTCAATGTCCAGCTGGAGAGGTTAAGAAGAGCTCTGCTGTCCACCACTCAGAAAACGGCACTGCTCATGACCAACATAGTGGAGAGTCTGAGCATGATGGCGCAGACCACAAAGGAAATGGGAGAGATACTGCTTGATTACCTTACATGACACGCTTTCTGAGCGTCTCGATCTCCGCCAAAAGCTCTCTTAGTCTTTCCCTTTCTTCCTGTGACACTGCTCTTCCTTCAAGTTCTCTCACCCTGAGCTGGAGGAGTTCCAGTTTTTTGATGAGTTGGGGTGAAAGAGCGTAGTTCTGTTTCTTCTCTTTGTAGTGTTTTCTATAAATGATTGTGAGAATAAGGACACAGAACGCGACCAAAACGAGTGCAAAGATACCAACAATTAGTCCACTTCTCCTGTGTTTATTCGCTCCTTTTTCAGCATGATATGTTTGGTTCTCTCCGATCTGTTTACCCATAGGTTTCCACCTGCCTAAATAGCTGGAATTGCTTTCTTGTCGAGTTGTCTCCACAAGTCTTTTCCCGAGAATGTAGACTGTCGAAAAATGCTCCATCCTCAACAGGAAGTGCGCATTTCCTCCCTCAACACCAGCAAACTTCAAGGGATGGAAAGAATAACTGCCATCTTCCTCCACGACCAATGCCATAAGATTGTAGGAGTAAGTGGCAGCTATATTCACATCCACCACGATATCTAATTGTACATAATTCACAGCGGAAGCGTTGCTTACGGTAATCTCAAATGCCCGGATTGGCTCGTACTCATTCCCAAGATCCTTCGGAAGCGTGTGTGGATCAACAGGCTTAAGAGCTATATCTATCCATGCTTCTCTCGAAGTTCTGAGAGCTATTTTTGAAAGAGGGATTTTCGCTCTTATTCTCTCTTCAGGAGTTATGTCAACAATTGTTTTTCCTGTTTTGCTTACATAGAGCTCCACGAGCATACCGCCGTTTTCGATGATCTTCATTGTGTTGTTGTCCTGTGTACTCTCTGTCATATTCTGGATTGCCGTTGGCGCCGATTTTAAAAATGCGGGCTTCGGTGATGGAGAAAATGAAGATACATAAACATAGAATGTTTTATTAACGCACCTGACGTTTAGAGAGAGATCATAAGCGCAACAGTACGCTACTTTTTTTCCTACAGACGATGTATCTCCCGATATTTCCAATTTATAAATCCCGTCGTTATCGCGTGCTTTACAAATAGCTATGGTTTTTATTTTTGTGCCCCTGTAAACCTTTTCGGGTACATAAAACTCCGTTATTTGTGGGGGAGAGCTGTCGTAAAAAAAGGTTAAAGTGCGTTCAAGTGTGTGGTTGGCAAAATCTTCAACTTTTATTTTAAACGTTTGTTCTGAAGAGTTCCCGTTAAAAATAATACTTGTTGTGATGTTTTTTTGAGTAAGGTTACAGAAGTCGTTATTGGTTAAATTTAATAGCGTTGTTGTAGTGTTCGCGCTCACATTTTCAATCATCAAGCTCTTTATTCCCGTACCTCCATCTCCGAAAGTGAATGTGATGTTAAGAATTGAAACGTTTGTGTAGATTATGTCTCTGATCGTGTTTGTATTGGGGCTAGTCAGAAATCTGAATGAAGGTGGCCTCGTATCGACGTAAAATATCCTTGAGAACGTCGTTTTCAAACCAGCTTCGTCGGTGCAGTTAATGTTAATTTTATACATACCATCGGAAAGTGTTTTTATAATGGATCGATTTGTAAAAGTTTCATCATTGTTGGACAGAGAAGGTTGTATGCTCCCACTCATAACCGGATGCCACAGTGTATTATAGTTCTTTTGCAGTATCAGATTACAGCTAAAATTGTTGAAGGGAGTATCTTCAACGGAAACGTTGAGTTTGAGAGCCCCACTGGTCATTATATTTCCTCGATCAAAACCGTTGACGACGAGGATCGGTGGTGTTGTATCAACCGCGATCAATACCGCAGAGCATGTGATGAGACCATACGTGTCGTTCACGCATATGGTCAAGTTGTTTTCTCCATCAGCCAAAGAGACATTGTAAGGTATGTTCGTGCGTGTAAGATTTTGTATGAGAGTTATATTCTGAATGGTGGAATTTATCTCAATCCATACCGCTGAGAGATTTGAGTTATCCCTTACCTCCACGCTGAAGTTCATCCAACTCCGATTCAGAAGGGTTCCGTTTTTCTTGGGAAGTTTCAATTCAAGCTTTGGATTTTCCATTACTTTAATGAAATATGTCGGGCTGATGCCGTTGTTTCCTGCAGTATCCCTTGCTCTGACATAGATCGAATGCCACCCGTCGGTGAGATTCTGAAGAAGGATTCTTGCCCCGCCATTCGCACAGGTGACATTAACGCATGATTGGTTTATGCAGATTTTCATGTTGGTAATGGGTGTGATGTCTGTGCATCTTACATACACTGGTAACGAAGAGCTTTTGTAGGTCGTGCCGTTTGTTAGATTTATTGAGAGAGAAGGTGGTGTTGTATCGACCACCGTGAATATGGTTGTAGAGCTGTTGCAGGACGCGTAGTCGCAAGCTTCGAATTTCAATGTGTAGAACCCATCCTGTGGGAAGTTAACGTCCGCCGTTATCGTGTCATTTCTCACATTTCCAACATAAGTTTCATTGAAAACTGCATTCCATTTTTGCTCCTCATCATACTTCAAAAGTACGCTCGCATTCTTCAAAGCAAAATTATCCACAACCGAAGCGGTGACATTCAAAAACGTTTTGTTGATGATAAGTCTTGAAGTTTGAGGAGAAATTATGGAGATCTTGGGGGGAGTTGGATCGAGGGAGAGAACGGCAGCATACGCATCCACCCTCGGGTATTCGATGCCAGTAGCGTTATCAAAAAGCTTAACCCCGGTTGAAACTAACTTTTCAGCGATTAAAGACGGAAGTGGAAGTCTGCCGTAAATCGTTTTGTAAAACTGTTGCATCAGGGCGACCACTCCACTAACGTGCGGTGCCGAAAAAGAAGTACCGTTGACATAACCATACATGCCCAACAGTTCTGGTACGTAGATATTAACCCCCGGGGCCAGAACAAAATAATCAAAAGCTGGACCCCTGTTAGAGAAATGAGCTATGGCGTCGTTATTGGTTGTTGCTCCAACGGGAATTACTCCGGAGATGCATGCAGGCGAGGAAATCCCGTACCGATCACCTTCATTTCCGCTCGCAATTACGACGGTTATGTTTTTTTTAATTGCAATATGAATCGCATCTGAAAGAATAGGTTCATAATCATCACAAGAATTGTTATAGGTTGTGTTGTCGCCCAAACTCATAGAGATAATTGAAATATTGTACTTTTTGGTATTATTTATGCACCAATAAATACTACTCAGTATTGTATCGTCATAGCATAATCCGTGTTTATCGCATGCTTTTAGAATGGCAAAACGCACTCCCGGTGCAACACCCTTGAGCGTTGATGAGTTCGCCCCTATGATGGCCGCAACCGCAGTACCGTGATAAACATCATCTTTCGGGATTGGGACATTATTCACAAAATCATAACCACCTACGAACTTCTTGCATACGGAGAGACTCTCAGGAACCATCGTTCCGTTTGCGACCATATCTATGATTAGAAAGGAGTTGGGATTCGTAAAGTTAATCTCCGCAGTAACATTATGGGTGGTTGTGGGGTTCGTCCACACATCGTAGTCCGCACTACCATTAGCTATTGTTTTAATCAGAGTACCATTGGTATTGTAAAATCGAAGATAATCTCCAGGGTAAACCGCGTATCGGAGGATATGAACAGAATATACTGTGAAGTTGGGTATGGATATCGTTATGTTCTCTGCTGCAGGACCGGTAATATTGAGAAAATAATTAATTACGCTCACGCTTTTGTTAGCTGGTTTATAAAGTGTAGAACAATTTCCAAATTCGGGATAAGTGTAGTCAATACCAGTATCAATGACACACACAGTAACGCCTTTCCCGGTAATGTTTGTATTTCCCGCCCTGACATTCCATACCTCATCTGCTCTGATAAGAGACACAGATTCGGTGCTAGATATTCTGTAAGCTCTTGGCAACTCAACAATTTCAATACCGGGCATTTTTTCCAATACTTGAAGGGTTGTTAGAGATGCCCTCACCACAGCCACACGTTTAGAAGGCGACAAGGAAGTAATGTTGACACCCAGTCTCAAAAGTCGCTTAATCAATGCAGGATTGGCTCTTTTTGTGAAGTATATAATTAATGGAACTTTGACACTATTTATATTTTTCTCGGAGAGTTCTATGCCTCTATGCCTCATTTCCTGAATAAAAGCTGGTAGATCTTTAATACCGAGGATTTTAGGGTCATTCCTAATGGCTTGTTGTAGTTCAAAAAGTTCGGAGTTTTTTGGTTTGTCACTAAAAGATGTATGAGAAAACAACATTATTAATACTATCAAAGTTATCGGGAAGATTAAAGTGAGTAAATAATTTTTTCTTTTCATTATTAACATGTTACTATGTTTGGAAGAGGGAATATAATAATGTTTTTATTTGTTATTGTAAGACTACAACCTTTCCTTCGTCCACTTCAAATTGCACATCAAGAAATCGTTTAGCAAGCCAGATCATGGTTGATGTGTGTGTGGTTATTCTGGATGTTTTTATAACACCACCACACACCGCAAGGAAAGGAATGAGGTGGTCTGCAAGATGAGAATCCACGCATCCAGAGCTGTACTCCTCAAGGAATTTGGCCACGCATAGTTCAGCGACCTTCTCCGAAGGTGTTCCTTTTCTTCCCAGTTCATCAGCACCGATGATTTTTGAGGGTAATGCACCGCCAACTATGCAAAGAGTTGCTCCTGGGGACAGGGAATCAGAGTAGTGTATGTGCGTGCTCACCGCAATACCTTTCAGCTCCCTACGTATCAGATTTGCTGCACGAGCGACCATCCTTTCACAAACTCTGGCCGCCTTTAAAGCAGCAGATGCGGATGCGAATATGTTCACGCTTGTGGGATTTTCTTCACATTCATCCAGCACCATTGGCTTTGGTTCATGTCCGTTAAACGTGAACTTCACGACGCCACCTCCCGCTGGATAGTAACCTCTTCTCACAACCTCGGCGCTTGCATCGTATCCAAAAACTGATAGCAGTTTGAGGTAGCAGTGGTTGAAGTAATCGAACGCTGGAGAGAAGGGAACATCTGTGCCGCCCTTGATTGTTAGAGTTATCTTTGAGTCGCGACCCATCAGCGCGAACGTAAGGGCCTGTAGAACAAGAGTTATGGAGCCTGCAGTACCAATATCAAAAGTGTAAGCTCCGCTTCTTACTTTTCCGGATGGCTCAAAGACGACCTCTCTGCTACCAACAGCGCAGCCCTTTACATTTGCGTCGAAGATTTTTGCAAGAATCTTTATTGCCGTTGCGTGCTGTCTTCTCAATCCTGGGTTTTGTCTTTTAGCGCGGATATTAAATATCCTTACGGGCTTGCCTGTGAAGCAGGAGTAAGCTACGCTTGCCCTCACTATCTGGCCCCCACCTTCCCCCACACTCCCATCTATCTCGATCATGAAAATAAATTTAAAGGGTAAAATTACTTAACCCTACTTCATGGATGCCGAAACGAGGTTTGAGTTGATAGCCGGGGTGGGGGAAGAGATAGTAACCAAAGCTGAGCTGAGGGAACTTGTCGAGACGAAAGAAAAAATTACGGCATACGACGGATTTGAGCCGAGCGGGCTCGCGCACTTGCCTGTAGGGGTGTTTAGGCCCCTCCTACTCAGAGATCTCATGAAAGCTGGCGTGCATTTCAAACTTTTACTTGCTGATACGTTCGCATGGATAAACAACAAACTATGTGGGGATCTTGAAAAAATAAGGAAGTGTGGTGAGTATTTTGTCGAGGTGTGGAAAGCTGCAGGAGTTGACATGAATAAGGTTGAAGTTATCTGGCACAAAGAGTTCTTCGATGATCCCGAGTACTGGAAGAAGGTCATACTGATAGCAAAGAACCACACAATTCAGAGGGGTTTAAGAGCCCTGACAATAGCAGGGAGAGTGGGAAAGCTCAGCAACCCGACCGCGTTCCTGTTCTATCCGTCAATGCAGTGTGCCGACATATTTCAGCTGGATGTGGATATCTGCCAGCTTGGGCTTGATCAAAGAAAGGTTAACATGCTAGCGAGAGAGATCGCGGATAAACTGAAATGGAGGAAGCCCGTAATAGTGAGCCACCACATGCTTATGGGTCTGCAGGGCCCGAAAAAGACCGAGGGGTTTGACAAGAACGAAAAAATAGACAAGGAAATATCTTCAAAAATGAGCAAGAGTAAGCCGGATTCTGCCATCTTCGTTCACGACAGCTATGAAGAAATTGTGAGGAAACTTAAAAAGGCTTACTGTCCTGCGAGAGTCGTGGAAGATAATCCAGTACTCGAGTACGTGAAGCACATAATTTTCAGAGCATTCAGCGATTTTAAGGTTGAAAGACCTCCAAAATACGGCGGAGACAGTATCTACGGGTCATACGAAGAGGTGGAAAAGGATTACAAAGAAGGCAAGCTTCACCCTCTTGACTTGAAGATGGCGGTAGCAAGCTATTTGGAGGGCTTAATCAAACCAATACGAGAGCACTTCGAGAAGAACAGGAAGGCGAAGGAACTCTACGAGTTCATTAAAAGTGTGGAGATCACCCGATGAATTTAAAACATACTAGCACCGTTTTTAGTAAGTTTATGTTCGTTAATCGTACCATTCTTGTGTCGAAAAATTACGTTTGTGTCGAAGTTGTGTCGAATGTCTGTCGGAGTTGTGTCGAAAAATTCGACAAAAAGATTTAGTTGTCAAAATGTTGGTGGGTTAATGCATGCTGATTTCTATAAAAAAGTTGTGTCGAAAAATTACGTTTGTGTCGAAGTTGTGTCGAATGTCTGTCGAAGTTGTGTCGAAAAATTCGACAAAACAACCAAGCTAGAAAATCAGCTCCTTCCTCACGAGAGGTATTATCTTGAAGAGCTTTTTTCTGTCCGGAGCTTCGACAACCTCAATGATGTCGGCTTTTCTCCTTATACTGTTTATGTGATCTCTGACAGTGCTGGGTGACTTACCGCACTTTTCCGCAATCTCCTCATAGCTAAGCGGAATTTCCGAAGATAGCAAAACAGAAATGATTTCTCTTTCCGCGTGGGATAGTGTTTTCATGAAGTCGGATGATTGCGGTGACAAAGCGCGGTCTTCGATCCCCACATCAGGAATTTTACGTTCTGATCCTTTTTTCTTTTCACGAATTTTTTTGTTCTCCACCAACTTTTCCAACTCTTCTATCTTTAACTTTATGCTTTCTACTTCCTTTTTAGCTTCAACCCCGATTTTAGTTGATCTGATCAAGATAGATATTTTTTCTTCAACCTCTTCCATCTTGATGTTGAACTTTTCCGCTTCCTTTTTTAATTTTGAGTCAAGTAGCTTTATCGCCGAACTCAGAGATGAAAGCAGCTCTTTCGTGTTTTCAATCTCGGTTCTTATACTTTCAAGCTCATTTTTTATGTTTTTCACATCAGTTTCCAGTTTCTCGACCTTTTTGTTTCTAAAGAAGAAAGACAATAAACCCATAAAAATTTAACACTCGGTGAATTATTAAAAGGTTCTTGGTGATGTGTGATGCTCGACATGGACTTCATAAGGCAACACCCCGAAATAGTTAAGGAATCCGAGCGAAAAAGATTCAAAGACCCGTCCATAGTGGACAAAGTGTTGGAGTACGATGCAAAATGGAGGGAAAGCATACGGGAGCTTCAGAAGCTGAGAGAGAAGAGGAACAGGATTCTTTCCGAAGTTGCAAAGAGGAGAAAAGAAAGAAGTTCAACTCCCGAGGATCTTGCTCAAAAAATGAAGGATCTAAAGCGAAGGGTTGATGAGCTTGAGAAGAAAGCTGCCGAGCTCCTCCAGAAGAGAGATGAGCTCCGCTACAGAATAGGAAACATACTACATGAGAGCGTGCCTGTGGGTGAGAGCGAGGAAGATAATGTTGTGGTTAGGACATGGGAAAATCCCAAGAGATTCGATTTCGAGCCAAAAGGGCATGCTGATCTGATAGAGATCCTCGATGTTGCTGATGTTGCCAGAGCTGCCAAGGTTATCGGATCAAGGTTCTATTACCTAAGAAACGAGCTCGTGCTGCTCAACCTCGCTTTAATAAGGTATGCCTTCGATAAGCTAACGGCCAAGGGATTTATACCACTTTGGACGCCGTATATGATAAGTGGTGAGGCCATGAAAGGGGCCTCAGAACTTGCTGATTTTGAGGAAACTCTATACAAGGTTGAAGGCATGGATGCCTACCTCATAGCCACAGCAGAACAATCGATCCTTTCATACCACATGAATGAGACGTTTCTGAAGGATGAGCTCCCACTTAAGTATGTGGGGTTCTCAACTAATTTTAGGCGGGAATCTGGAGCACATGGAAAAGATACCAAAGGCATCTTCAGGGTGCACCAGTTCGACAAGGTTGAGCAAATAGTATTCTGCCTGCCGGAGGAAAGCTGGGACTGGCATGAAAGGATGATTCAGAATGCCGAGGAGTTCTACCAGGAGCTGGGACTGCCGTACAGGGTGGTAAATATATGTTCCGGAGAGATGAACGATAATGCTGCCAAAAAGTACGATATAGAGGTTTGGTTTCCGGCTCAGCAAAAGTATAGAGAGGTGGTGAGTGGGAGCAACTGCACAGATTATCAGGCTAGGAAGCTTAACATAAAGTGGAGGGAAAAAGAGGGAAGCAAACCGAAGGGCTATGTACACATCCTTAACTGTACTGGCATAGCAACGGAGAGAACCATGTGTGCTATCCTTGAAAATTATCAGAATGAAGATGGCAGTGTGGACATTCCTAAAGTGTTGTGGCCATACATGAATGGAATAAAGAAAATTGAGCCAAAGTCCAAGCGATGATGGAAATGTACGATGAGCTCATCATAGCTGAGAAGCCTTCCAGTGCAAGAAAGATAGCGCAGGCACTTGCGGAATCAAAGATTATAACGAAAAGGCACGGCAAGGTTCCTTATTTTGAGATAGAGAGGAAGGGCAAAAAAATAGCAGTTGTGGGGGCTGCAGGGCATCTTTTTGGGCTGGCGGAAAGGGAGAAGGTAGCGTATAACCACTACCCTGTATTCGATGTCGAGTGGAAACCGCTGTATGTTGTCGGTAAGAGTGCGACATATACTAAAGAATACATTTCTGCCATAAAAATGCTCAGCAACAAGTCCAAGAAGATAATCGTAGCCACAGACTACGATATTGAGGGCGAGACTATCGGATTCAACATCCTGCGCTTTATATGTAACAGAAAAAATGCACAGCGTATGCTTTTCTCCACCCTGACAAAGGACGACCTTGTTAAAGCGTATGAGAATGCCAAACCGACCATTCTCTTCGGGCTTGCAGAAGCGGGTGTCACGCGACACATTTTAGATTATTTTTGGGGGATTAATGTAAGCAGAGCTCTGATGAGCGCAGTAAAAAAGGCAGGAAGACACTTCATACTGAGCAGCGGGAGGGTTCAGGGGCCTGCATTGAAGATAGTTTACGACAGGGAGCTTGAGATAAGGCAGTTTATGCCAACACCCTATTGGAAGCTCAGCATAGAGGTAATGGGGGTAAAAGCAGAATATGAAGGAGGTAAGATAGAAAAAGAGGTTGTTGCAAGAGATCTCCACAGAAAGGTGAAAGCAACGAAACACGCTAGGGTTGCTGAGATAAACAGGAAGAAAAAGAAACACAACCCACCCGCGTCGTTCAATCTCAACGACTTGCAGGCTGAAGCTTACGCGCTCTTCAAGCTCAGCCCGAAACAGACACAGGACATAGCGCAGAAGCTTTATGAAATGTCCCTAATCTCCTACCCCAGAACGAGCTCGCAGAAGCTTCCCAGAACAATTGACTTTCACAAGATTTTGCATGGTATATCAAAGATCTCACAATATCAAAGTGTTGTGGCGGAGTTGTTAAGCAAGCGTCTTCTGATTCCTAAGGAAGGGAAGAAGGATGATGAAGCACATCCGGCCATCCACCCCACAGGAGAGGTTCCTCAAAATCTAGGTAAAAATGAAGCGAAAATTTATGATCTCATCGTAAGAAGGTTTCTTGCTTGTTTCATGGAACCTGCTGAAAAAATGCTCACAAAGGTTGTTTTTGATGCCAATGGCGCCAAATTCATCGCAACGGGAGTGCAGGTGGTTCATGAAGGCTGGTACAGAGCATACAAACCCTACTTGAGAAGTAAAGAGATTGAGCTGCCGGCATTCACCCTTAATGGCACCTACCCCGTAGATAAGGTAAAGCTTGAAAAGAAAATGACTACTCCACCAGACAGATACACCGCTGCCTCTCTCGTGAGGGAGCTTGAAAAGAGAAACCTCGGAACGAAGGCAACAAGAGCTGAAATAGTGCACCACCTATATGAAAGAAAGTACATAAAGGGTAATAAAATAGAGATAACTCCCATCGGAGAGAAGGTCGTAACAATATTGAAGGAGTATGCTGAAAGAATTATGGACGAAGAACTAACTCGTGAGTTCGAGGAAAAGCTTGAGAAAATAAGCAAAGGAATCGCAAAAAGTGATGAAATAGTGGTGGAGGCAAAGAACCATCTTATATCTGTGCTAAATAAACTCAAGGAAAAGGAGGAAGAGTTGGGGAAGGAACTTGTGTATTCCATAAAAGATATGGAATCCAAGGAGCGTGTACTCGGCAAGTGTAAATGTGGAGGCAATCTTATAATAAGAAAGGGAAAATCTGGCAAGAGATTTGTGTCATGTGACACATATCCTAAATGTAAAATTTCTTATCCTCTTCCAACCAAAGGTCAAATAATACCGACGGGGAGGGTGTGTGAAACCTGTGGTACTCCCATTATAAGAGTCATTATGCGAACTAAAGGCAAAAAGAGCTCTCATTGGTTCATCTGCTTAGACCCCAGCTGCAAAAAAAGAAGTAAAAAGAAGCTAACACTCTAGCTCGACCTTGAAATCTTGGGGTAAAAATCCACGCTTTTTCATCTTGTTCACAATCTCCCGCACGGTTGTGAGGGATACGAGGTCTACACCTTTCCTCGCAAGCTTCTTTTTCTCTTCCGGCACCTCAAAGTCCACGATTACCAGCATGTATGTTACGATTCCTCCTGCCTCTTCTATAGCCTCGATGTATGGCAAATTGTACTCGTAGAATGTAAAAACATCATCAACAAGCACAACATGATCGCCTTCTTCCAATTTCCCCTCGATTCTCCGGGTTAGTCCGTACTCCTTTGGCTCTCGCCTTATGAAAACCATGGGGATGTTGGTTTTGAGAGAAATGGCGGTTGCAAGAGGTATGCCGGAAGTGTAAGCCCCGGCCACTCTGTCGGGGTTCATCGCCATGACGCTATCAGCGAGCATATCGGTGAGGATGTCAAAGTTGCGTGGATTGTTCAGGATCTCAGAAACGTCAAAATAGATGTTGGACTCTAAGTTCCCAAAGATCCTAAATTTCCCTCTCTTTATGACATTCGACATGTTGAAGATGTCAAAGAGAGATACCATAACCCCCATCCCTCATTAATTTTTGTGTGTTTAAACCTATTTAAAGATAGCAAACTTCCTTGATCCGGCGGGCGTAAGACCTTTATTTGTTATTTTGAGATCGATGGATACTCCCTCGGGCATGTAGCGATGTTTCATAAGAGTTGCTCTCCTTTCGTTGAAGTTCTTCTTTTCAAGCAGGATCATGCACTTCGATGAGTATTTCGGGATGTCTCTCCCCACTATCTCAAGCTCCTCTGTGTCGAAGGGTGTGTAAACCTGACATGTCACCACCACGGGAATGTTGTGATACTTTGCAAGTTTAGCAAGCTGCACAAACTGCTCGCTGAGCATAGCATTGACTTCTTGTGCTTTCTCGTGCCTCATCTCAAGTCTATAAAGAGCCACCATGGAATCTATGATAACAACACCAACATCCTCCTTCTTTAGGATTTCGGGAAGTTTTTCTAGAATAACTTTATGTTGCTCGTAGAAGGAGAATGGCTCGAAGATCAGCACTCTTTCCAGATCTTCCTTTCTGGGATGCATCTGCAAAAATCTTTCTGGAGAAAAGTTTCTCTCCGTGTCAATGAACACTGTCTTTTTTCCTTCAAGGAGTGCTGCTATCGTCACTTCAAGCGCAAAGTTGGTTTTGCCAGCGCCAGCAACACCGTACACGTTGGTTATTATGCCCTTTTCCACTCCTCCCCCAAGAAAAACATTTAACTGTTCCCACCTCAGCTTGAGGACATTCACCATGTGGTAGCTTTTTCTTCCAATATTTAAAAATTCAGTATAACAAATAGAGTACTTATGGTTGGAGAGGGAAGGGAAAATAGAGGAAGCAAGAAAAAGGAAATAAGACTCAAGGTTGGAGAGATACCGAGCAGCGCGCAATCAGATATAGGCATCGGAATTGTTAGAATAGACCTCAGGAGACTCGCCGAAATAGGAGTGAAAGAAGGCCAGCCTGTAGAGATAGAGGGGAAAAGAAAGACAGCGGCCATAGCTCTCAGATCGTATCCTTCCGATGCGGGACTGGACATAATAAGGATGGACGGTTATACGAGGAGGAATGCTGGAGTTTCCGTCAGCGAGACAGTTGTGGTGAGAAAGGCTGAGATAAAAGAAGCCAAGAAGGTTGTACTTGCTCCGGCGCAGAAGGGAGTTGTGGTTCACATCCCAGGAGAGCATATGAAACGGGTGTTGTTGGGAAGAGTTATGGTTAAGGGCGATATAATTCTGCCCGCACCAAGAAGGAGAGGCCATCCATACAGATCCGATTTCTTCACAGGCTTCGGAATTGATGAGCTCTTTGCTCTTGGTTTTGGAGAGGTGCTCTTTAGGGTTGTTAAGACCGAGCCATCCGGTATAGTGATAATAACAGAAAATACGAGAGTTGAGGTTCTTAGTCAAAGCGTGGATGTTGCAGAAGAGAAGGGCGCTGTTCCTGTGGTAACCTATGAAGATATAGGTGGACTTAAGGAAGCTGTGAGAAAGGTAAGGGAAATGATAGAGCTCCCGTTGAAACATCCAGAACTGTTTGAGAGGCTGGGCATAGAGCCGCCAAAGGGTGTGCTTCTTTATGGGCCTCCTGGAACGGGAAAGACATTGTTAGCTAAGGCTGTGGCCAATGAGAGCGGTGCTTACTTTATTTCCATCAACGGGCCGGAAATAACAAGTAAGTGGTATGGAGAAAGTGAGAAGAAGATAAGAGACATATTTAAAGAAGCTGAAGAAAACGCTCCGTCTATAATTTTCATAGATGAGATTGACGCCATAGCCCCAAAAAGGGAGGATGTTACCGGGGAAGTTGAAAGAAGAATAGTCGCGCAGCTTCTTGCATGTATGGATGGGTTGAAGAGCAGAGGACAGGTAATAGTCATAGGAGCAACAAACAGACCTGACGCGCTTGACCCAGCTTTGAGAAGACCGGGAAGGTTTGACAGGGAGATAGAGATCGGTGTGCCGGACAGAAACGGGAGGCTTGAAATACTGCAGATTCACACAAGGAATATGCCTCTGGCTGACGATGTTGATCTGGAGAAGATAGCCGATATAACCCATGGTTATGTTGGGGCTGATCTGGCGGCGCTTGTGAAGGAGGCTGCAATGTCCGCTCTTAGGAGGGTGCTCCCCGAGATTAATCTGGACGAAGATGAGCTCCCACCAGAAGTGCTGGAGAAGTTACAGGTGACCATGGAGGATTTCAAGAATGCCTTGATGGTTGTTGAACCAAGTGCGATGCGTGAAGTTATGATTGAGGTGCCAAAAGTAAGATGGAATGATATAGGTGGGCTTGAGAAGCAGAAGCAGCAGCTTAGAGAGATGGTGGAGTGGCCACTCAAGCACCCGGAAGCGTTCAAGAGAATGGGTATAAAACCGCCAAAGGGTGTGCTTCTTTATGGGCCTCCTGGAACGGGAAAGACATTGTTAGCTAAGGCTGTGGCCAATGAGAGCGAGGCCAACTTCATTTATATAAAAGGACCGGAGATCTTTTCCAAATGGGTAGGGGAGAGCGAGAAGAGGATAAGGGAGATCTTTAGAAAGGCAAGGCAGGTGGCTCCGTCTATAATCTTTATAGATGAGATTGACGCTATCGCATCAAAAAGAAGCTTCACAACCGAAAACGAGGTCATGGGACGTGTTGTGACACAGCTCCTTGCGGAGATGGACGGGCTGGAAGGACTTGGTGGTGTTATAGTTATAGGTGCAACAAACAGGCCGGAGGTGCTTGATCCAGCTTTAATGAGGCCAGGAAGGTTCGACAGGCACATTTATGTGCCCCCTCCAGACCAGAAAGCCAGACTTGAGATCCTTAAAGTTCACACAAGGAATATGCCTCTGGCTGACGATGTTGATCTGGAGAAGATAGCGGAGAGAACTGAAAATTACACAGGAGCCGACATTGAAGCGCTATGCAGGGAGGCTGCGCTGATAACTTTGAGAGAGAAGATAAATGCAAAAAAGGTGCGTATGAGACATTTTGAAGAAGCGATGAACGTCATAAAGCCCTCCCTCACCAAAAACGACATAGAGTCCTTCAAGAGGAAAATAGAAAGGATAAAGGAGCTAAGAAAGCCGGAAGAGTTGGGCTACTTTGGGTAGTTGAATCCTTCTATCGGCACCCTGTCTGCAGTATCGGCAGTGGTGTGAGTGAGTATTTTAAATATATGGATCTGAAAAATCCACCATGGAGATTAATGAGGAGGAACTAATAGAGAAGATAGTTGAGACAGCGGGAATTTCCAGAGAGGGAGTTCTGAAAAGGATTGAGGAAAAGATTGAGGAATTCGGAGGTTTGGTGTCAAGGGCTGGGGCGATAATAATTGTGGGGAAGGAGCTCGGAGTTGAGCTTGTCAAGAAGAAGCCAAAGGTGCTAAAGATAAGGAACCTCATTTCCGGTTTGAACAGCGTGAATCTGTGTGTTAAGGTGCTCCGTATCTACCCCTCCAGGGAGTTTTCGAGAGAGAACAATGAAACAGGAAGGGTTATTAACCTCCTTGCAGGGGACGAGACTGGTGTTGTCAGAGTATCCATCTGGAACGAAAAGGTCGAGATGCTGAAGGATGTGAAAGAAGGGGATGTAATAGAGATCATCAACGGATACACAAGAGAGGATGATTTTGGTGGAATAGAGGTACGGGTTGGCAAGCAAGGTTCAATTAAAAAGCTCGATGTCCCGATTGAAATAGAAGTACCGGAGAATGCTGTGACAGCTCAACTCGTTCAAAAAAGAAACTACAAACGTGTGAACCTCGGGCAGGTAAAGGAAGGAGATGCAGTAATTGCGAGAGCCGCCATTTCGCTTGTATTTGAACGCCCCGTCATCCATTATCTCTGCCCCAGTTGCAAAACCAAACTCCAGGAAGGTATGAGATGTGAGGAACACGGCGAAGTAAAACCAGATAAGCTTCTTATTTTAAGCGGAGTAATCGATGATGGTGTTGCGTCCATAAACTTTGTCGCATTTAGAAAGGATGTTGGGAGATTGCTTAACATGGGTGTTGATGAAATCGAGGAAAAAATTAAAACCATGGGTGAAAAAAAGTTTTTTGAGGATTATGTGCTCCCAATTATAGGGAAAGAATTTGTGTTCAGAGGTGTGATTAGGAAGAATGAGTTGACGGAGTTTGCGGAGCTGGTAACAATGAGGGTTAGTGATGTGGAGTATACATCACTGTTAACATCGTTGATACACGAAGTTGAAGCCTTTTTAGAAAATTAGGGTGGAGAGTATGAAGGAAAAGATAACCTCCGTCGAGGATCTCCCAGGAGTCGGGCCAAAGATAGCTGAAAAGTTAATGGAAGCCGGCTACACGGATCTCATGGTGATAGCGACCGCTTCTCCAGCCGAGCTTGCTGCTGTGGCGGAAATCGGAGAGGGTGTTGCTGCAAAGATCATATCCGCCGCCAGAGAAGCTTTGGACATGGGTTTCGAAACCGGGCTAGCTGTGCTGGAAAAGAGGAAAAGTGTTAACAAACTTACAACAAGTAGTAAGGAGCTTGATGCTCTCCTGCACGGTGGGCTGGAAACGCAGTCAATAACGGAATGTTACGGAGCATACGGCAGCGGAAAAACACAGCTCGCGCATCAGCTCGCGGTAAATGTTCAGCTTCCAAAAGAGAAGGGAGGACTTAACGGTAATGCTTTATTCATAGATACTGAGAACACATTCAGGCCTGAGAGAATAGAACAGATGGCAAACGCCTTGGGGCTGGATCCGAAAAAAACGCTTGAGAATGTGTTTGTGGGTAGAGCCTACAACTCAGACCACCAGATTTTGCTCGTGGAAAAGGCAAAGGACATAATCAAAGAATATAAGATAAAACTGATAATTATAGATTCCTTAACATCCCACTTCAGAGCTGAGTATGTGGGTAGAGGTGCTCTCGCGTCACGACAACAAAAGCTCAACCAGCATCTTCATACAATGCAAAAAATCGCTGACACATACAACTGTGTTGTTTACATAACAAACCAAGTGATGGCAAAACCAGATGTCATATTTGGCGATCCGACTGAGGCGGTTGGCGGTCATGTTCTACATCACGCAGCCACTTTCAGAATCTACTTAAGGAAAGGTAAGGGAGACAAAAGAATCGCGAGGCTTGTTGATTCTCCACATTTACCTGATGGAGAAGCGGTCTTCAGAATAACACCTGAAGGTATAAGGGATTAACAATAAGTAG
>WAPT01000018.1 GCA_015520605.1 Nanobdellati archaeon | reverse complement strand
TTTTTCGGGGATGGTGAATGATGTCCCGGATTTAAAAAGATCCCCGAAAGAAAACAACGGCAAAACACAGCGTATTTTATATTATCTGTTCATCCTGTGCCTTTATTTTTCCAATATCAACTGATTTAACTGCATATTTGCTTATGAAAATTATGTTTCATCGATAACTGTTGAATTTCATACACATGTCTCCAGGAACAGTTTGCAACACCTTCTGATAAAAAGCCGAGCACAACCCGTGTTATTAAGTGTCTGGCTATATCGTGTTTCTCATTAAATCCTTATCACTCGTCGTGTGTCACAGCTGTTTGTTTGAGAACCTTCTCCAGAAACTTTTTCTTCGCCCTTTTTATTGTACCTGACACACCAAGCACGTGGAACACAGCGGGCTTGCCATCAACTTCTTTTATGGTTGAAAGTGCAAATCTAAGATTTTCAACAGTTTTGGATGTGCATCTTATTATTCCCGCTCTCTTTTTCTCATCATAGAGATTTGAGGGCACCCATAGCATGAACTTAGCACAACCAACGGTTCCGAAATTCTCCATGCAGGCTTTCCATATGGTGTTTACAGCTTTATTTAGAGGTAAGGGATCGTCCCCTTCCATAATGACCCTGAAGACCACCCACCTTTCTCTCTCCCTCATACTGGGCGGAAGCGGATTAAGTCTTGTCATTCCATTCACCTTTATTCACTATTTTCACACCCGGCAGTATGTATTCCTTTCTTTCCCTGGCACGGTCCAAAATTCGTTCCGGGTTGTCTGATACGAATGCAAGCGCTCTCTCGGGACTGCATCCCAGAATACGCGTCAAAGATGCTAGCGCGTGACCATCTCTCATCTCGAGCCAGGACTCGGCACCCGAAACCACCGCGAATTCGCAACCGTACTTTTCACAGAGTCTGATGTTTCTGGAGATATACGAGAGAATATGAACTCTTTTTTTGCCCGCAGCCTCGAGGATACTTTTGAACGACACACCCACTCCAACTTTATGATCAGCGGCAAGCTTTGCCATGACATGATCCATTCCACAGTCCTTCCTGTCTCTGTGCGGATCGAGGAGCACATCCACCCAAGGATTGGAACATGCGGCTCTGTTTATCGCGACACCCCTGCCTTCAACCATCACGATATCGACTTTTTCCTTAACTCTATCAACTCTCTTTTTCAGCTCCTTCTCACTTTCCGTCCTGATGTAAGCGCCGAGACGGATATCAACACCACTAGCAACAGTTTCCTTACAATTTTCAATGAGCTTCAGAGCGCTGCTCGCTTCACTTCTTCTGGAAAAGTTAAAAAGAAGGCAGACGCACGAAAGATTAAGTATGGATGCCATGCGAAGCATTTCGATAATCCTGTCCCGCACGTTCTCCCTTTCAGCATCACCAAATTCCACTTTCCCCGCGGGAAACACAGCGAGATCCACAAATTTGCGCATAAGGACTCCTTTGAATAAAATTTATAAATATATTTGCTGAATATTTAAACAAAGCATTTGGCTGGCAGGAAATTGCGTGGTGGTATGTTATGCCAATAAGAGGGTTTCTATCAAGGACAAAAGAACCCGAGTTCGAGGTTTTTGACTACATAGAAATTGACGAAGATACCATCCATGATGAGGGTGGAAAACTTCTTATAAAGGTTAGGACCCTCTCTGACTTCAAGGATGTTGAACTCGTTCAGCAGGATGTGAGGGGCGGGAATATTGTGTTTGTGCGAATCAAACCCCTTAAGGAAAGGGACATAATGGAACTCAAGAGGGCCATAGACAAGCTCAAAAAAACCTGTGTGGCTCTGGATGGAGACATAGCGGGGATCGACGAGGACTACATTGTTGTTACACCACCCGGTGTTAGGGTTCATAGAGATTAAAAAACTCTTATCCCTAACCATATTTGATTTCTCGCGTTGGTGTTGGATATCGTTTAAAATTTATAATTTATATTATTATATAATGTTACTGATGGGTAGATACACTTGCAAAGGGGGTTGAAATGGCGAATGGGAAATACCGCGGGATTCTACCTGACACTATAGTAAAGAATCCGAATTATTCTATAATTTATTTGCCGTAAGGGGTTTCCAAAATCAAAATTCTCAGGTTAAAAAATGACAATGGGCTTTACATGGATGTACTTGTACGGCGTCTGGAGAGAGCCAATAACGAAAATAAAGAGGAAAGTTATAATAAATGGAAGTTCGCGAGGGAGTTCAGAATTTTACAGACGATGTTTGAATGTGAGTTGATGGGTGTGCCACTTAATAAAGATGACCTGGAAATATACATAAAATATATTGAAGAAAAATCAAAAACACTTAAGAATGTTATTCTTTCTTTAATCTCGAAGAAAAGGGGATTGGTATGCAGAAATGGTGAATATTATCATCTTACTGAAAGTGGCAGGGAGCTGCTTGATACGGCAAAAACGGATCTTTTGGATGTAATTTTCGATTTGTAGATGATGTATACCGCGCACAAAAGTCTGATCCTGCATCCATATATTTCGAGGTATTGAATCATGAGCTGGAGATACCTCCTCCAGTCTCATTCAAGAAAAAAGTGAAGGATTGCGTGTCTGTAATCGCCGAAAGAAAGTACGGTGTATGGGGAGGCTGTGTTGGAGTGGTGAGATGTGATGATGGTGGGGTTGAGCTTCTTTACGGAAATGCGAGAAAGGTTTTGGCAGCGAATGGCAAACTAACTCCCGTCGGAAAAAAGGTGCTGGAAGTGCTGGACGGGAGGGAAGTTAAAAAATACCCCGAGCTGGCTGATTTTCTACGGGTTGCCAGAATGCTTGACAATACTAAAAAACCAACGCAGCTCGGAGAGAAATTATACAGGATGTTGAAACAGATTCTGAAGGGGCAGCACAATTCTCCCAAAATATCAACATACCGCAACCAATAAATAGGGGCTCGCTGCAAAGCAGTAAAATGTATGGGGCGGAGTAAACGTATGGTCCTGTCTCTAATGGATTTTATGCTCAATCTAACAATGGTGCTGCTTCTGACAGAAATAGGGATGTATGTTTTCTCCGCGGATTTTATACAAACTCATGCAACTTTTTTCAGAATATTTGATATTTACATAATGTTCATTTTTGTCGCCGAGCTAGTGCTGTACTACTTGAAATATGAAAATCTAAAGCAGTATTTCAGGAAACACTGGATGTCTATACTTGCTTTCATATTTGCTTTTAGTGTTGTGAGATTGCTGGTAGCCGATAAGATCCTGGCAGTTATTGAAGAGGAAGAGACAATGTTGCTTTCTGGGGTCGGTGGTAGCATTCAGATAACGGAATTTCCAATCCTTTTAGGGAAGGTGGTTAAATTTGGTGGGTATGCCTGTAAAAAAGAAAAATTGAGAACCCTCGTTGCTAAAGAACTTGAAAGACGTCGATTCAGTTATTATCCCGTTCTCGAGCTGAAAGAGATAAGAGATGCCGCCGTGAAATAAAATGCAAGTCCTCAAACTCATTTCATTCTGTAGGCATCCAGGTTGTTAGGCACAATCGTTTCAGTCTTGTAGATCCTGTGAATCGTGGTGGCAAGGTTAATCGCCTTCGAAGGTTCGCCGTGGTTGAGGAACACTCTCTGGGGTTTTGCTCTGAGTCTCCCGACAAAGTTTATTAACTGGTTTCTATCAGAGTGGCCGGAGAAACCCTCAACCGTCACAACTTCCATTTCTACCTTGAGGACTTTGTTCTCTCCAGAAATCGTGGAGAGCGGTACTTCCCGCCATCCCTTTTGGATTTTGGATCCTAGAGTCCCCTCAGCCTGGTAACCCACGAACACCAGCGTGTTTCTCTTATCTGGAGCAAGAGCTTTGAGGTATTCCATTACCGGACCTCCGTTCAGCATACCTGAGGTGGTTATGATCACTGCCGGCTCGTTGCTGTCTATAACGTTGGTTCTCTCGGATGCTGTTGTCACGCGGTTGAAGATCTCATCGGCAAACGGATTCTTGTCCTCCTTGAATATGAGCTTCTGGAGGTAGCGGGAGAGGTACTCCGGATAGGTGGTGTGTATTATGGTGCTCTCCCATATCATACCATCAAGATAAACTGGCACGTCTATCTCACCTTTCCTCCACCTGTCGGCGAGAACCATCATTATCTCCTGAGCCCTCCCCACGGCAAAAGAGGGTATGAGCACCTTGCCTTTCCTTTCCACGGTTCGCTTTATGACCTCTATCAGGTTTTCCTGCGCTTTTTTAATCGGTGGCATGATGTCATTCTTCCCGCCGTAGGTGCTTTCCATGATGAGGCCCTCAACTCTCGTAAAGTTGGTGTATGCCGGCTCGAACAGAAACGTCCTGCCGTATTTGATATCTCCACTATAGAGAAGGTTGTAGAAACCCTCCCCTATGTGGATGTGCGCCATTGCACTTCCGAGTATGTGGCCCGCGTTCTGAAAAGTTAATCTCATATCCGGAGTGATGTCGCACACCTCTCCGTATTCGAGAGCTATGCTGTGCTTCACAGCTTCTCTTATCCCCTTGGATGTGTACGGCGGATCTATGCCATCCTTCCGCAACACATCTATATAATCAAGCTGTAAGAGAACCATCAGATCACGGGTCGGAGGTGTGAGGTACACAGGGCCCTTATACCCGTATTCGTAAAGGAACGGGAGAAATCCCGAATGATCGAGGTGCGCATGTGAAATTATCACGGCATCGAGCTCGTCTATTCTGAACTCAGGTGCATCGAGAAACGGGTGCGGGTTTCCGCTCGGCGACATAGACTCCCCGCAGTCGAGCATGACCTTGCTCTCCTTTGTCTGGAGGAGTATGCAGTTCCTGCCCACTTCCCTTCCACTTCCGAGGAAGGATATCCTGACCCAGCCGTGTTTGGAACCCTTTTTGAACTTTATCATCTCCCCTACCTTATTCAGAAACTTGACTCTATATTTCGCTTCCTCGTGCAATATTTCCCTCGCTTTTTCAACTATCGGGGAGTGATAGAGAGGTACTCTGAGTACCTCCGGACTCCAACAGACGGCTTCCTTTATTTTTCTCAGAGTTTCGCCGTTCTTCCCTATCACGAGCCCAGGCTTTCTTGCAAATATTAGCACTTTTGAGAACTCCGGTTCGAATTTTATGTCCTTGATCTCCGCTTCGCTCGGCACTATCTCTAAAATTTTCTTCTTGGCTTCCTCAGGAGGCAGTAAGAGCACGGGATCGGGTCTTATCTCTATTCTCTTTCTGATTTCAGCAACTATGCTCTTTATTTTTTCCGCACCGTTCAGAAAGAAATCTTTGTTTTTGGTGTAGACCACTATGTTCGGGCCCTCGAACAGAGCTCTGGTTATCTGCGCATCCTTCGGAAATTTCTTCTCTATCAGCTCGTTTAAACTCCTGTACTCTGTTTTCATGAGCTCCATCTCCACGGAGGTGTCTTTCATTTAGTGTTTGCTCTTATTGACACAATAACAACATCAATGAAAAATAGGAAAATGAAAGTGCCCTGTCATTTTAGCATCTTCTCAATATAGGGCTGCGGCACTTCCTCCACACCTTTATCCGTTACGGTCACAACAGTCATGGACTTACCACCGCTGAAAACATCCCTCTCTCGGGCTGCCTTTATTGCGCGTAGCAGAAGATCCACACCTTCTTTGGTTGTCATATCCGGATCGTATTGATCCTCCAGCACACCAACCGCTATCGGAGATCCGGAACCGGTAAAAGTGAATGTTCTCTCTTCCGTAACACCACCGGCAGCATCGAGCGAGAACAGTCTCGGACCGGTGTGATCATAACCGCCTATCACCAGCTGGACGAGTTCCGGAACAAAGGATTTGTACGACGCTCTCAATATATTTGAGAGGAGTGTCGCGGCGGCCTTAACAGTAACGATATTGTTTTCCAGCTCGTAAAGCTTCATTTCCGCTCTTAGGAGCCTGACCATCGCCTGCGCATCCCCCACACTTCCGGCTATCGTCATGGCTATGTTGTTCGTTATCCTGAACACCTTCTGCGCTTCCTTCGAGGCAACGATGTTCCCCATGGTGGCCTTTTGATCCGCTGCAAGCACAACTCCATCCTTACATACCATACCGGTAGTGGTGGTTCCGGTCTTCAGTATATTCTCAGAAATTCCGATCACCTCTTTGGGAGAATCATTGATAGTCTTTAAGTCTGGAGGGAAATTTTATAAATGTTTTTTCCGCCCGAAATGTGGATGGAGATAAGGTTTTTCAATCAATGTACTGTGGTGTTCAGGAGGTGAACTGGTATGAAAAGGGAGGAAGCGCTCAACATCCTGAAAAAGTACGTGAGGGATGATAAGATCCTCAAGCACTGCATAGCCACCGGGGCGATTATGAGAAAGCTCGCGAGTGAGCTTAAAGAGGATGTTGATAGATGGGAAGTTATAGGCATTCTGCATGACATAGATTATGAGATTGTGAACAGAGATATGAACAGGCATGGAGTTGAGGGTGAGAAGATCCTGCTTGAGGAAGGAGTTGACGAAGAAATTGCCAGGATTGTTGGCAGACATAACTATCACCTCATTGAAGGTGGAATAGAGAGCTACAACACACCTGTTGAGATAGCACTGCAGTGTGCGGATAACCTTTCGGGTCTTATCGTGGCCTGTGCTTTGGTCAAAGGCAGAAAGCTGAGTGAGGTAAGCGTGAACACAATCAGGAAAAAATTCAAGGAGAAGAGCTTTGCCGCCGGTTCAAAAAGAGAGAACATAATGCTGGTGGAGAATCTGAACATCCCGTTAGAGAGAGCTTTTGAACTCGCTCTTGAGGGAATGCTTGAGGTTAAGGATGAGTTGGGACTGGAATGAATGATGTCATTCATCTTTTTTCTTTTCCATTTCGTAAATCTCGATCAGTCTGTTGTACTTGCACGTTCTCTCCCCTCTCGCGGGAGCGCCAAACTTCACCAGATCTGCGTTCACACCAGCAGCAAAATCCGCGATGAAATTATCCTCGCTATCTCCGGATCTGTGGGACGGCACGATCACCATTCCTCTTCCCATTGCGGATTTCACCGCCTTGAGTGTTCTCATGGTGGTTCCGATCTGGTTTGGCTTGATTATCACGCCGTTGATCAGCGTTTTGCCGTATTTTTCAATTATCTCGGCATCGGTGGTTGTGATGTCATCTCCAACCAGAGAGAGCTTCTTGCTCAGAGCGTCGTAGAGCATTCTCCAGCCTTCCAGATCGTCCTCCGCCATTCCATCCTCGAGGTATTCAAGCGGGTATGCGGATGCGAGATCCGCGTACAGCTCAACGAGTTCACTCCTGCTCATTTTCTTTCCGAGCAGCACGTATCCGTCGGATTTTTTATCGTAGAATTGTGATGCGGCACAATCAAGGCCCAGGACTATCTTTTCTTCTATGCCGATTTCCGATGCGCATTCGAGTATGAAATCGAACCTCTTTCTCACATCCCGTATGGGTGGTACGAAGCCACCTTCATCCGCCAGAAGTGTGTATTCTCTCCCAAAACCCACTTTTATCTTCTCCTTCATGTGGTTGTGAAGCATGCACGCATCCATAAGTGCTTCGTTAATGCTCCTGTACCTTTTGAATATTACGAGATGTTCCTGCAGGTCGTTCTCAATGCCGGCATGCACACCTCCATTTATGAAGTTCATGAGGGGTCTCGGGAACCGTCCGGAATTCTTGGTTGGTGTAGTTCCGTTGAACATTTTGGTGAGCATTTTTTCTATGAGTTGCCAGACAGGCACACCGATACACGAGGCTGTGGCTTTAAAAAGCGCTGCGGAGCACGCTATGGTGAAGTTGCCCCCCACTCCCTCTTCCAGCATTTTCTCCAGAAGCCCCTCCAGCCTCTGGATTTCCTCCGCATCAACACCTTTGAAGAGGGGTGCATATTTTTTGTTGAACTCCCTGCACGAGTTTTTCACCCTCAGTGCGCTGAAACCCTTACCACCATCCCTTATCTCCCTTACTTCTCGCTTTCCTTTGGACGCACCTGCCGGAGCCACACCCCAAAACGTCTGGTTGTTCTCGAGTCTCAAAACGACCCTGACCGTAGGTCTGGCCCTGGAGTCAATTACCTCGAGTGCCTTCATCTCCGCGATTTTCATGGAAATCACCCCCATATTCATCCAGTTACGTAAGCAACATACATGAAAAGGACGTACAGGAGTAAAAGTATGACACCTTCGTATCTGGAGTATTTCCTGTGCATACTCATGAGGGTGAAGACAACAGCCATTATGACCATATTAATTGCACTTATCATCCCGCAAAAATCGAGGAGAATACTCCTTATGACAGCCGCTCCTCCAAGGGCGACGAGCAGGTTGACTATGTTGCTCCCGATCAAGTCACCGAAAAGCATTTCCGTGTAGTTCTTTCTTAAGGTTGCTATTGTGGTGAACAATTCCGGTAGAGAAGTTCCCACGGCTACGAGAGTGACACCGATGAACGTGTCCGCTACACCCATCATATCTGCGATCGCTTTCGAGCTGTTAACCACCAGATAAGCACCCACGAACACGCTTACGATCCCCCCGAAAAGGACCATCACAATCCTGAACAAACTGCCGTTCGCCCCAGTTGATATCTTTTTATTTCCCAGGCAGTATTTGTTATTTTTTTCTCTTCTGTACCACATCCATAAATAAAGTACGAAAAGTGAAAGGAGCACAGCGCCTTCTGATCTGCTTAGCATTCTTCCGGAAAGTAGAAACACAGCTGAGATAAGCGTTATGAGGAGCATTTCAAGTTCCCCACTCACTTCACGTTTGGAGAGTTTGATCCCATCACGAGAAACGATGAGAGCCAACCCGAATATTAACCCGATGTTCGCTATGTTGCTGCCTACAATATTTCCTACGGCGATGCCACTGAAGGATTTAAAGGAAGCATACCATGTTGAAACGATCTCCGGCAGGGATGTTGCAAATGCCACCCCGAAAAAACCGATCACAAACGGTGAAATTCTGAAACGCAGAGCCAGTCTGTTACATGAGTCAACAAACCAGTCCGCCCCCTTATTCAGGAGAAACAACCCCGCGGTTATTGCAAGTAAGTATCTAAGCATGGCTCCAGACATACTGAAATATTACTTATATCGTGTATATAAAGTTGTTGCTCAGTGGGTAGTCAGCATAAAATCCAAATAGAGTATCTAGGAAATTGTTCGTTCTGCTGCTAATTTTATGCGCTTTCGTTCACCCACACATCGTAAACGGACGGGCAGTTCGTGGAGACCCTTACTCTCTCCACGATGCCGAAATCGCCACCGCACCTTCCGCGGAAGACGCGCATTTCCCCAGCATTTAGGGGTACTCCAGTAGTATTTTCATACACTGTGCAACTGGCAACCGTTGAGTTGTAGGCAACAATCCTTGTGATTCTGAGATCCCTCAAACCGTTGTTCTCCACAACAACCACCACATCCCCAGAGTACAGAACCACATTCTTTATGTTCACTCTTGCGTTAAAGCATTGAATAGTGCTAGTGCTCGTTTTTTTTGTATCGGCTGTTTGGGATGCTGCATAATTTCTTAGCCAACTACCTACCAGCACCGCAAGACCAACTGTTATCGCTACAAGGATTACGCTCGCTATGAGTGGTGATATTGCTTTTTTCATGTGGCATCATCGATTTACTCACGGTGGGTTAAATTTTATTTTCATGCCGATCTTAAAAAATTTCCGGTGGAAGTTACATTCACAGTAATTTTCCGCCAGCGGCCTTCTTGACACGGTTCATTATTGCAAGCCAAAGACCTCTCTCCTCTTTTCCCTCCGCCAGTATCGTGTCCACGCCATCTTCATCGAACTCCCTCAGTGTTGAGAAAAGCTTGGAAGCTGCAAGTCTCTCGTCGGATGAGCAGATCTTTATTACGCAATTTTCCACCCGCTCCAGATGTGCGAGTTCCGCCGGAATATCGTCACGGAACAGAATCAAACCGATCTTTTTTCCCTCCCATAGCATCTTTTCCACAGCATTTTTCATTTTTTTGAGTTTTTCTCTTTCATCCCCCGTAACAACCATCATCTCAGCATCCGGTGCGTAGTGTCTGTACTTCATACCTGGAGAAACGGGTTTCTCGTTTTTTTTCGGCACGTATATTTCGACTTCTTTGCTAAGCACGCTCTCTATATCTTCCCTGGTTATGAAGCCGGGCCTCACTATTCTTGGTTTTTCTCCCGTGAGATCGAGGACGGTAGACTCGAGGCCAAGTGAAGTTCTGCCACCATCTATTATAACATCAACTTTTCCGTAGAAATCCTCTATGACATGTCTCCCATCCGTGCCCGAAGGCTTCCCCGCCGGATTTGCACTGGGTGCGGCGATTGGTGTCTCACTCAGCTCAATTAACTTTAACGCAACACGGTGGGCCGGCATCCTCACAGCAACGGTCGGAAGACCGGCCGTGGCCTCTTTAGGGACATGATCTTTTTTTGGTAGGATGAGGGTAAGAGGTCCAGGCCAGAATGCATCGATGAGTTTTCTTGCTTCATGCGGGATGGTTTTCACAAGTTTTTCCAAATCCTCGAGCTTCGCTATGTGAACTATCAGGGGGTTATCTGCGGGTCTCTTCTTTATCTCGAAGATCTTTCTAACGGCACGCGGATTAAAAGCATCAGCTCCTATGCCGTAAACGGTCTCCGTTGGGAATATAACAACTCCACCTACCCTTATGGCTCTCGCCGCGGGCTTCAGAGTGCTGTCATCAACTGCATCTTCCCTCGCTTTTATCACCAACGTCATGGAGATAATTTTGTGAGGATGATGAATTTAAATTATTCCCGATCTAATTATACACTAACATGAACAAAATGGTTGAAAAGCCGGTGGTTTGGGTTTCAAGGAAGGCCGTCTTCCAGCTGGTGGCTCTTCTGCTGCTCTTAGCGTTTGCCGGGGCTGGAGTGTTGTTAACAAAAAGTTATTGGAATCCCGGAAGAAACGCGACCAATGCTACCAGATTGAGCTTTCAGTACGGGGTTCGCGGATGTGAAAATTCTCGTGGAGAAACACGGGGTCTCGAGAACTACGAGAATAAGGAAGGTGGAGCGGACATAATCGTGAACGTTTTCAATAACACGATAACGGTGGTACATTCTCTCGTATACTTCTGCTGTGCCAGAATAAAGGTGGAGGCAAGAAAAAACGGCAGTGAGATAATCATTTTGGAGAGAAATGTTGGAGATATATGCAGATGTCTGTGCGACTACACCGTGCATATGAAAATCGGGAATCTCGAACAGAAGACCTACACCCTGAAGATCTACGGGGTGGAGTTCTCTAAAGGCGAAACGCACATCAAGCCGAGGCTTCTGTGGGAGGGAACTGTAAATCTAAAAAATAGGGAACGCAGCGTTATTCCAAGTTTGGGGAAAGGAACGAACAACACAAGCGCTACTACCTCACCTCAACCCGATCAGAGAAAAGTTCCCGTCACAACGAACGAAAACGACTCTGATGGGTTCTGCGGATGGTCCACTGGAGGGAGGTGCAGCAGCGATTCGGAATGCTATGTTTCGGGATGTTCAGCTCAGGTGTGTCAGAGCGTGCATGAGAAGCCCGTTATTACGACCTGTGAAGTGAGGCCGTGCTACAATTCAGCTAAGTACGGGATGGCATGCAGATGTGTTGACGGCAAATGTATGTGGACCAAAATACGTTAGAGATTTTTGCTTACGAAACATCGAGATAATATTGGACGTATTTTTGAGCAACATCGTTCCAGCTGATGTTTGTTGCGCATCTGGCGGGATTTAGCTTGGATTTTGCTTCACTCGCTTTTAACATCGTTTCGGCTATGTTTCCAGAGCTTAGACTTTGCATTACTGTGACATTTTTCAGCACTTCGAGAGCGCCACAGTTCCTAGACGCTATGAGCGGAACCTTCAGCTTCGCACAGTCCACGAGACTTATACCGTACGGCTCGAAGTAAGCGGGATGAATGGCAACATGAGCTTCAGCATAAAGCCTGAGAAGCTCGCTCTTGCTTAAGAATCCCGCGACTTTAACCATACTCCTCAGGTTCAGCAGGTTGAGGAGCCACCTTAACTTATTTTCCTGCTCACCACACCCCACAACTACAAGCTTTTTCGGATTATCAGCAAGATCGAGATACTTGCGATAAGCATGAATAAGGAGATCGATACCCTTATGTTTTGTGAGTCTTCCCACGTAAAGGAAATAACCGTTCCTATTTTGCTTGGTAGTGCTGCAAGTGTTGCCATCTCTCCCAATGACCTTGCAATTCGCATCATCAAAACTGGATCCTCCATAAACAACATCATCAACACACAGACCATTCTTTTCGGCAGCCATCTTCATAAGCTTGCTGACAGTTATGGTAACGTCAGCATTTTCGGTTTCAAGCTCAATCCTCATGATCTCATCCTTCTCATGCATGAAAAGCTGTCTCGTAAACCATAGGGAGTGGTGGGTGTGCACCCATCTGAAAGCCCGTCCTCGCTTCAATATTAAAGCAGCCATCGCACCCATCCAGTCGTGAGTGTGCAGAACATCGAATGCATAACTTTCCAGTATCTTTGCGATATTTCTTGCGTAAGTTACTGCCGTGTCCATAAGAGTTCCTTTTAATATGGGGACTCTCAGAATCCTCTTTTTTTCGTCTTTGACCGCTTTTCCATTCCACGAAGGGAGAAGAATCCAGAAATCAATATCTCTACTCTCCTTCAAAAAGGAAAATACACGTCTTAGATGGACTTCCAATCCACCGTAAACACCTGAATGAGTATCCCAACCCACGATCACTACTTTGGGTTTTGCACCCATGATGGTTTGAGTAGGGTTATTAAAGATTAAAGTTTATGGTGTAAATCCATCATGCAAGTCTGTCATTTGAGCTGCATTATTTCGAGCAGAGCGTCTCTAACCTTTTTTGGATCATAAATTATCGGGCCCTCATCAAGCAACAGATCCCTGCCAATGAACTTCTCACCCTCGCTCTCTTTACTTTTGCGTTTCACAACTTCCAGCAGAAGCGGTTCCTCAATCTTGAACTCCCTAACGCGCTTATCGTCTGGTATTTTGGTGTTATAAAGAACAAAATCAAGTTTTGATCCCATGTAGTTTTCAATCACCTTTACGAAATCCTCGACAGAAAAGTTGTTACTTTCCCCAAACTTTGTCATTGCAGAGGCTATGAAAATCTTTTTTGCTCCACTTCTAGATATCGTTTCCCTGATTCCTTTTGGCAGGAAGCAGCATACGAGGCTCGAGTACAGATCTCCCGGCCCCACGATTATGAAGTCAGCTTCATTTATTTCATCCAGAACGGGCTTATATGCTTTTGCTTCAGGCTCAAGCCATACCCTCACTATGCGCAGATTCCCGTCATGCTGTTTCGGCACATCGATTTCATCCTCTCCAACTATAATCTGGCCGTTCTCCAGCTCGGCACACAGCTGTACCCTGTCAAGTGTGGCGGGGAGACATCTGCCCTTAACCTTCATGAACTCGTGCACAATTTCCATCGCTTTCTCAAAGCTTCCGAGCACATGTTCAAGTCCGGCGATGAAAACATTGGCAAAGTTGTGTCCTCTGTGCCCGCCGTCAAAAACGACATCATTCGCAAACCTCAACTGCCAGAGCTTTTTCTTCCAATCCTCTGCTTCCGATAGCGCGAGCACATGTCTCCTTATGTCTCCTGGGGGCAGAACATCGAACTCTATTCTCAAAGCACCGGTAGAGCCACCATTATCGACCATAGAGGTAACGGAAACCAGTTCGATTCCTTCAATATCCTTCAGCTGGGAAAGTACGAGTTTTGGCATTGCGGATCCACCACCAAAGCACACAATTCTAACCATAGTTACATCACCTCATAATTTTTCCAGCACATTTTCAAGATCACTCAGTGTTTTTATGTGAGCATCCGGATTGCCCTTTTTTTTCTCCGAGATCAATACGGTTTTCATACCGAGTTCCTTTGCCGGTTTTAAGTCCCGCTCCCAGCTGTCTCCAACAACCACACATTCCTCCGGCTTTACGTCAAGGTTTTTCAGCACATACCGGTAGTATTTTCTCGAGGGTTTCATCGTGCCCATATTTTCTGGAGTAATCACGAGCTTAAAAACATCGCGCCAGAGAGGCACAACTCTATTAAGCTTCAGCTCCAGAAAGTCTCTGAACTCGTCGCTAGCTATGCAGAGAGTGTAACGGGAAGCGAGATCGGACAGAAAATCTTCGAGGTTTGGAACCGCTGGAGAAATGGTCGCAAGTACCCTGTCCCAGAATATGGCAAGAGCCTCCTCCATTACCCGTTCCATTCCATCGTCATCCACCAGCCCAAACTGACCCAGAACAATAAAGAGCGAATAGTATCTGCTTCTTTTTTCGGGGTTTTTGGCGTCTCTTGAGTTAAGAATGTTGTTGATATGTTCCCTCCATACTCTCTCAACCACGGTCTTTTCCTCATTGAGAACCCTGGCGAGGTAAGAAAACATATCATCATAAGCCTCTTCCGCATCAAAAGAGTAAAGAGTATGGTCAGCATCAAATATGATCACTTTAATCTTGCTCATCTTCAATCACCTTTTCAAATTTTGTAAAATATTTCGTGTTGGAGGGAACATTTCTGTCCACGACACTTGCAGGACCGATAAAAGCATTATTTCCTATCAATTTACCGGGCATTATACTGCAGTTTATGCCAATAGCCGTATCGCCCCCCACAATGCCCCCCAGTTTTTTTCTTCCTGAATCAATTTTTTTACCTTTTACCTCTACCTTCACAGTTTCCCTGTCCAGTCTAACATTGGCAAAAATCGTACCGGCGCCGACCTTCGTGTTTTCTCCAAGAATGGTATCGCCAAAGAATCCGGAATGCACGTGCACACCGTCCAGAAACACGCTTCTCGTAATCTCCGCGTTCGCGCCGACCATCACACAAGATTCAATTGTAGTATATTCTCTCACTAAAGCTCCTGTGCCGATAAGAGCGTTCCTTCCGATGTATACCGGGCCCTTCACAACAGCATTCTCCATTATCTTTGCTCCATTTTCCACAATTACCTTTCCCTTCAGCACAGCCTTTTCTGAAATTTCAGCATTTTCACCTATATAACTCTTTTCAAACCATAAATCTAGCACATGCCTCACAAAATCGAAAATATGCCACGGATATTTGAGACTTGTTGTGCGCTTATCTGTGAGTATCAGTTCTGCCCTCTCTTTCTTCAGCATGGCGTCCAGCGCTTCTTCATAAGAGTAGTGATGCTTGCTGGCTTTTTCATGATAGTCAAAGAACTTTGAGGAAAGTAAATAAATTCCCATTACTCTGATGTTTGATGGCTCCTTGCCCTTTTCGGGCTTTTCCACTATGCCTGTTGGGTTCCCCCCTTCATCAAGCTCGAAAACTCCGTAGTTCCATGGCTCTTGAGTTTCCTTTCCCAGAAGCACGAGTTCGGGGCTTTTCTTTTTTAGTACGCTAAGCATTGGCCTAACGAGCTCGTGAGCATCGGCATGATTTGGATTGAGTACAAGAAAATAATCATCCACAAACTCTCTTGCCCTTTCAACAGCATCACCCATACCTTTCGGCTCTGGCTGAATTACGAACTCAATACTGGCATTGATATCGTAGGATTTCAAACAGGATTCTACATCTCTTTTCGGGCTCTGCACCACCACAAAATCGTTGATGCCAGCTTTCATTAAACTTTTAATCGTCCATAAAACTATGGGTATGCCAGCCACTTTTATCGTGCTCTTGTGTCTGCCCTCACTTAAAGGCCAGAAACGGGAGCTTTCACCGGCGGCAAGCAACACAGCTTTGATGTTCATATAATACACCTTCTCTGACTTAATTTTGATGTTGGGTGTTAAGTTTTTTAAGTTGAATCAAACACTCAGCAGCACAATGCCTGCAAAAATGCTTATGATCCCGATAAACTTGGTCAAACTCAACTCGGATTTAAATACCAAAGACGATATAATGGCGAGCAAAACGAAATTAGCAGAATAAATAGCAACACTATATCCAGGATTTGGAGCAATTTTGATTGATTTGAGCGCAAACACAGTTGCAATAACCGAAAAAATTCCGGCAAGTGATGCCAGCGCAATGTTCTTAAAACTGTTTATCACAACCCTTTTTTCAGATAAAACAACGATGAGCATTGCCAGAGCCGCACAACCATATAGCAGGAGAGACATTAAATAAGGGTTCTCGTTGCTTATCAACTTAAATATGAAGTTCACCGCAAAATATCCAAAAAATGCGAACAGTGAATAGATGAACCATGGTTGAAGCATATCTTTACCTCACCACAGATTCTTAATGAAAGTAA
>WAPT01000017.1 GCA_015520605.1 Nanobdellati archaeon | reverse complement strand
GAAGATGAAGTTCAAGCGAGCCCTTCCCGAAAAGAAAAGATAGCCAGCACCATCAAATCTGTTACGTGGGAACGACTGGCGGAATCCATAATTTATTTTTTATCATTCCTGTTGATCGGTGCGCTCACAACAAGGGTTCCGAACTCTCCATCAATCTGGATTTTTGTACTTTACGGTCTCGCGTCCCTCTTTATCGGTCTGTTCATGAGAATTAACGACTAAAGGTGAGATGCGGTGTCGGTGGTTTATGGAACTATAATCTCGGCCCTGACGGCCATAATAGTGTTCATACTGACAAAAAACAACATCTTTCTGACAGTAACAATCAGCGTACCGATTCTGGTGGTCTTCATCGGGATTGAAATATACAGGAGACGGGAATTAATCGGACAACGCTTAAGACAGTCCTCGTGGCGATCCATCGCGGGTATGGGTGTGGTTTTTGCCGTAATGCTCGTGAGTTTCATCTACGGCCTTTTTGCGGGGGTCTTGGGCGGTATCTCTTACTTAATCCTGAGCATTCTGTGTATCTCGGCTCTGGCATCCGTTTACCTCAACGAGAAGGGAAGCTTCATAATAATCATGGTACTGCTTGGAATATATTCTCTGGTGGGCATGCCCGTGATGCTTGCGTGGGGACCTATCGTTCAGTCCAAGGCTGAAGCGACCGGAACAACCCTCAGTGTGGGTGAGAATGTTCAGGCGGGATGGCAGGCGATAGTCGCGTTTTTCAACGACACATGGACGGCGTTAACAGACCCCGAAGCATGGTACGAGAAACAGTTCGTTAAAAAAGGAAAGCGGGAAAATGGAGAGACAAGCTTGGGCGTTGAAATAGAAAAAGTCAAAATCCTACCAGAGAAATCGTACCCCTCCCTGATAATTGACAAGTCAACGAGCAGTGATGAGGAGGCCAGCATAATCTTCACCATAGAAAATAAGGGCGATAAACCCTCAAGCCAGATTCGTTTTGGAGCGGTACTCGGTAATCTCGCTTACAAGCGTGGTGCCCGGGTAGGTGAAGAGGGCAGATACTTCGGAAGAGCGTATGTAAAAACTCTACCATCGCTCCGTCCCAACCAGATGATAACCGAGGATCTCACGCTGCTCACGCCTTACTGTGACGGTACTTATAGGCTAAAGACCTTTCTGGAATACGAGTACAATGTAACAGGACTCACCACAATAGAGTTCATAGATTACGACTACTACTTAGAACTTCTCAAAAGAAAGAAAATAATGCCCGAAGACAGGCTGTCAGTGTCTTCCGCGGGACCTTTCAAAGTGACACTGAGAACGAGCAAACTCCAGCCCATTCCAGTAGAAAACAACGCGGTTAACTTCACACTCTATGTGGGTGTGGTGAACGAAAGAAACGGCAACGCGTTCATAAAAGCGATATACGTTTACCTTCCGAAAAACATAAAACCCGAATGCGGTTGGAAGAAGGTCGAGGGAAAGAAAGTTGAGAGTCAGGACGGATACAATGTTTATCGGGTCCTTGAACCCCTTGATCTAAAAAACGGGAAGGATAGGATCAAGATCATGAAGGAAAGCACTAAACGATGCATACAGCCTAAAGATTCGAGATATTTTTCTTGCAAGGTGCAGTTCAGAGGGAATATTCTGCAATCCACCGAGGAGGTCGTGAAGGTCAAAATAGAGTACATTTTCAGATACGAGAAACCGCTGACTTTTACCGTGGTTGCGACCCCTGAGAGCAAAAAGTGTACGGAAATAAACGAAAACATCATACCGAAGGACAGGCAGAATGGAACGACATTCGAATCCGTTCTTAAAAATAACTGTGTTTTCTCAAAATCGCTGGGTAAAAATAAGTATCTTTGTTCCGTGAGGGCAGATAAGAAATCAATAATCAAGGTGATCTCCGCAATAGTTAAGTATTGCGCGTTGAAAAACTACGGGGCCGATTCTGTAGAGTGTGGGGATGTAATGCTTGATCCGTTGGGGAGTAAGTGCAATCAGAACATAGTGATCAAGAGAAGCGACATAAATCTTCCAGAAGCCGTGGGGCTCGTGAGCGTTTTGTTCGAATCTTCTCAAGCGTTGGTTCTCAACTCGTCCTACATATATGATATGGAATTTAAGTATGAGAAAGGCGTGTGCAACATCGGAGGGTACGTGAAACTGACAATGAAAAATAAACCCGAAAAGGACAACTACGAGTGCCACCTCGATGTGGGAATGCCCTGTAAGGATAATTCTCAATGTAAAACTGGTGTGTGCGCCTCCACCCTAAATTATATGTTATCCAATAGAGGACTGGATTACGACACCTTAATGAAAAGGGCAAACAGATTCGTAACAAACATTATAGAGAAACATGAGTTACGGTTAGATGAATCGCTTAAGGGAGAGGATAAATGCAGCCAATCGACCTCAAACCCCGTGAATAAAGTCTGTCCGGTGTATTTTCTGTGGTTCAACCCCGACGATAAAAAAAGTGACGGGAGTTACATACTCTCACAGGAAGTAAGAAAATTCATAAAGAATGTAACAAAGGTAGACTTTGATTATCTGAATCCGTATAAAGGAAATTATGGTAAAATTTTACCTTCGAACAAAGTCTGTCAGGATTCGTTCTGTACATACCGTTATGACCCAAATTCTATCGTGGATAACGGTGTCGTGGGGAACAAGGGTTGCATGTGCAGAAAGCCTCCGTTCTATCTTTACGACTGGTATAAATCAGATGGCGAACATGAACGTCTCTGTCTGAAGTTTTGTAAGAAGGACAACTACACTATAGAATATCCGTGTCTATGTGCGAATCCGGAGATATACCCAAATAGTAGTAAAACTAAAAACATAGATTTTCTGAAATTGAGTAAAAAAGTTCAGGAGATACATTTGGGCAATCATATACTCATGCCGACGGGTTCCAAAAGATGCGAAACTGAGAAAGATGAGGGTAACGTAAGGAAGTGGTGCTGTGCCTGTAAGGACGGATGGAAAGTGATAGAACAGAGATGCGAGTGCAAGAATGGGCAATGTCACTGGTCGCCGGAAGATCCGTGCAAAACAGAGTGCAGCAAATAATTAAACTCATTGGGAGTTACCCGAACACCCCTATCGCAAGAACGTTTCTCGTTCCTATGCCAACACCCAAAATAATTATGATCAGTTTCAGAAATCTGCGTTCCAGTTCGTTCTCACCATACCTGTCTATGAGCCAGAGCGCTATAGGTACTGTGATCAGCTTCAGAGCTATCATGACCCAGGCGGCGGAACCATTTATCAGGAAGTACCTACGGTCTTCCAGAAATTTTATTAAAGTGCGTCCAAGCACATGTTTTTCCCAGAAACCGTAGTATGTTATACCTACAGAACTCCCGCACGCATCAAGTAACTGCGCTTGTAGTGCAAAAAAGTTCCACGCGTCATCGAGCAGTCTAACTTTTCTGGAAATAATGTAAAAAAATAAACCCATAACCCCCCACAGTCCTAGGGCATATGACATCCCCAAAATGTTCTTTATTTTTAAGAAAGACATGGAAATTAACACCAGAGCCCATCCGGTATATAGTAATGCTCTCTCTTCGCTTTTAATTACGCCTTTTTTACGAGCGAACTTCATGATGAAGTAAACAACGAGAACGGAAACAAACATGAGGATGTAAATGAAAGGCGTGACAAAGATCAGAGAGTGGATGATCCCGGCATCTTTCATTACCCGTAGCACACCCCCGAGCACCATCCAGCCTGAAAGCGATACAAGAAATTCATTGCTCAATATTATTCGTTTTTTCAGAAATAATTCTTTATAGATTAAAAACAGTGCGACCATAAAAACAATAATATAAATTGTTGTGTTCACGATGTTATATCCGGAATTCAGATATAGTGGTTGAATAACGTATTCATTAAATATATATTTCAGATGCAGCATAATTATGATACATGCATAAAAAGATTTTTATTTGGCTTTCAATAACATTCATTGTTTTGGTGTCTCAGTGCGTTGGTCCCATTTCTACTGGGTCAAAGAAAACAGAGGTGAAGGAATCAGAGCTTTTAAAAATCAAGTTACTAGATATTGCCCCATCCACACATATCCACCCAGGGGAAACAATTCTTGTCAGGATGGAGGTCGAAAACATAGGGCAGACCAATGCTAATATCTTCGTGAACATTAGCAATGGCGATGGTTGTAGTGTGTCCAAGTTGAACGGCGGGTTGCTCCTCTACAGCGTGTGCGAACCTCTGTATAAAATCGAGGAGTTTCGAATACTGTCCCCCGGAAAATTGAAAATAGAAAGTGTAGATATAAATTACGATGGTAAAAAAGAGAAGATTTGCGTATACCCGCTTAAACCCGGAGATGTTGCCGTATTTTTCTGGAAGATCTCGGCACCAAGCGAAAAAGAGATTTTCGGCATGTCTTACGATTGCACATTCAAATTCAAGGTTTCTTATATTTCCGAAGCAAAAACAACAGCTTACATCTACTTTGCATCCCCGACAGAGCTTGCTCAGAGAATTTACACGAAGAGGGACTTATCGATGGCAGGGAACAATATAGCAACTTTCGGGCCGGTTGTTGCGATGGTGGATGCAGAGGATCAGCCCTATCCTGCAGGAGGCACATTTTCACTCCCCGTCACCTTGGAAAACTTAGGGAATGGTATAGCAGAAATTCTAAGCCTTATGGTAAAGTACCCCCCAGATTTTTTTGTCAATGAACAGAACTGCGAGTTGTTCAAAAATAACGAAAATGAACATAAACTCACGGTAAAGCGCACAGAAAACGCGATGGAAATGCTAAAGATCTATGGCAGGCATTCTTCCCGATTTTACTGTGAGTTCAGAGTCCCCAATGTGGAAATTCTCACACCATACAGATTTGATGTGGCCGCGAAGTATATTTATTCAACATTTATGGAAAAGAAAATAGAGATAAAACCCTACACATGATGGTGTCAGTGTTTAAATTTTAAAAACAGAGAATCCTGTAATTTACAGGTTTTCGTCAGAAATGTATGAGGTTTGAGTTTTTCGGTTTTTATAGAGAATTTCTGATCGACAAAGAATACGGGGGTGGTGTACCTCAAGAGTAATATTTAAATATTACTTTTTCAGAAAACACAATATATTACGAAGCCCATATCTCCATTCACCATAGGTGAGTCTAAATGAAAATAAAAAAACTCGCATGTTTGCTTATGGTAATTGCCATAGTTGTGGTTATTTCTGGATGTGTTGGCGGTGGGAGCAATACAACATCCTATTCCATGACAGAGGGGGCGGTAATAAAGGATTTTTCCTTCGACATGAATAAGATTTATGATGATGAGAGCACGACGCTATCTTTATCGATAGAAAATGTGGGAGCAAAACGGATTCCGGGAAACACAACAGTATATATTTATGGAACTCCCATGACCACAGATAAATCAAAAAAGGGAGAGGAGTGGTACGTTTCCAATCCGGGAGAGTTCACAGTCGATGATACAAATGAGTTCATGACCCTTTCTTTGTCTAATGAAGAATTCTTACCTCCGGATCCGGAGATGGGGATTCCGGGTACGTTGAAGATGTTTTATGTGGAAATGGAGCCTCCCAATCTCCCTGAGGGAATGACAAACGATTACACCTTTTATGCGAGACTCTGCTATCCGTATTCAACAACAATGATAGCAAAGATAACAGTAACCTCTTCGAATGAATTGCGGTACGAGGGCCCAGAAAAAAGCGAGGGAGCAATAAGGAACTCTGCAGGCCCCATTCACATTTCCCTTATTGGCACACCGAACATCAGACCATCAAGAAACCAGATACCTCTTGTGTTCAAGATCACAAATGTTGGCGGTGGTTTCCCCACAACCCGTGATTACCGCTGTACTGTGGATCCTGATGTGAGGGAGAGAGGCAAGGTAAAAGTGGTGGTCACCATCGACGGAAAACTAATTGATTGTGGGGATGGTATTGTAAGACTGAGAAATGGTGAGGGCACACTTTACTGTTCATATGCTTTCGAGGGAAGCGCACCAAAAACTGAATACGATATCGTGGCAACAGCGTTTTATAACTATTATGTAACAAGCTCTACCAGAATCACCGTTATGGATTCAATGACGGATACCGATCAGAGTTAGACCGGACTTATCCTGTTAATTTTCAAGGTGGTGTGTGGGTGAGAAAAAGAGTATCCATTATTTTTTTTGCGCTTCTACTTACCTTGGGCTGTGTCGGCAGAGGTGGTTCTATCTCATCACATTCTGCGACCGCAACATCGGTCGATGGCGTGGTGATGAATTCCGTGGATATCGTCCCGAGAGAAGTTTTCAAGGGTGATGATTTTACTCTCAGAGTTGATCTGGAAAACGACGGGACCTACAAAACATCGGGATATCTATATGTATATGGCCCGGCATGGCTTAATCCCATTCATGAGAGTTTTGAGCTGAACCCAGCGGATCCTGTTAATGACATTCCAGGAGAAAGAAAAACGATAGTTGAAGAACTTCGAGCAAATGCGGACATACCCGAAAGGACGAAACAGCAATATACTTTGTACGTCCGGACATGCTACGATTACCGTTCCATTTACCTCGCAACGGTAGTGGTCTACTCACGTGAAGAGTCTTTAGTTACGCGAGGAAATGTTTTCATGAAACGCTCAACTCAAACTACATCGCCGATTTCCATAGAAATGGTTGGTGCTCCGAAGTATTACACCTCCAAGGGAAAGTTATATGTGGTCTTCAGAATAAAAAATATTGGCGACGGATTTCCCGCAAGTTCCGACTGCACCCCCTCAAAAGCCACACCTTCATTTGAAAACACCAACAGAATAAAAAGATTCATCTTGGAATCCAGCATAGGAAGTGTTAGATGTATCAGGAATTCCGACATTTATTTATCCAATAGTGAAGCGACCATCGAATGCACTATAGAAAACATTCCTTCTAATGTTCCGAAAATCCAGTTGACTTTGAAAGCGATCGCGACATACACATATTATGTTACCCGAAGTACAGTATTTACCGTTATGGGTGGGGAATAATGAGAAAAAAAGACATGCTAACTGTAATTCCGATTTTGTTGGTTCTAATCGCGGGATGTGTGGGGCCCGGTAAAATCCAAGCTGTGGGGAAAGTTACAAATTTAGCAGGAACAGGGGTTGTGATCAAGGAATTTTCTGTGAAGCCCAACAAGATATACGAAGGACAAACGGCCTTACTGTTCCTCACCTTAAAGAATTCGGGGACCATAACGATAAATAATGGAAAAATAATAATCTATGGTGTGGATCTTAGCGATTTTAGAATCGTTCCAAATACTCCAGTTACCTTTGGTCTGGAGGCCGCAGATGAGTCTTTGGGAACACCGGGAGGCGAGGTGACAGAATACTGGAAGCTGACGTTTGTTGGCGATTTACCTCCAGGCCAAGTGTTTTCGTACAATATAATGGCGAGGATATGTTATCCCTACGAAACTAAAGCCTATGGTAAGGTGCTGTTGATGAACGAGAATGAATATCTCAGAAGAATGGCGAATCAAGGGATACGGGAGGAGCCGATCACCATTGAGAACTCCAATGCTCCCGTTCGGGTGAGTGTGGAGAACACACAGCCTGTTGTGGTCAGCGACGGAAAGCTCGTGCTCAAATTACACATAACTAACACAGGTTCTGGGTATGTGGGACCGTGCGATGGAAAAAGCGAGATAAGCAGTTTCAACAAACTTTACCTGAGCCTCAGTATACCTTCTGCAGGAATCAGCTGCGAGAAAAACTTTGACATATATCTGTCTCAGGGAAAATCTGAGGATATCACGGTTTCGTGTTCACTACCCTCAGACCTGTCATCCCCCGTGTTGACAGCCGACCTCGTTATAACTCTCAGATATCAATACTATCAGGACGTCCAGACAACCCTGCAAGTTGAGGGAAAGGAAGGCATTCCCACAGGGATCTAAATTAAAGCACACTTCCAGTCTTCCGAAAAGAAAGAACCGTACCCTTGATAACTCCGACTATATTCTATAATACGGTACGAATGGTACCAGAATTTACTCTTTTTTACAAAGTTAATGATGTTATAATCTTTATCCTTTGCATCAGATCATTTAACGACCTCGGCAACTTAGGACAAAGGAACACATCACGGAATGTTATATTGTGCATGATGTCTTGCCTTTGCTTTTGTGGAGGGAGGTGTGTTTTCAATGGGATAGTTATTTAGATTTTTGTATGCGCGAGTATTCTTATGAAGGTGTTTGCGGACCTTCACATCCATTCAAAATACAGCAGGGGTACAAGCAAAGGCATGAGCATAAAGAACCTTGAAAAGTATGCCCGGATTAAGGGTCTGAACCTCCTTGGCACGGGAGACTTCACACACCCAGCATGGCTTGAGGAACTCAAACAGAACCTCAGGGAAGACGATACCGGAATACTCAGAACGGATTCCGAATTTTGTTTTGTTTTGCAGACTGAAGTGAACAATGTCTTTGTGAGGGAAGGAAAGAAGAGAGCGATCCACAACCTTATTTTCGTTCCAGGTTTTGAGGTTGCCGAGCAGGTAAACGATGTGCTCTCAAGGTTTGGAGACCTGAAGCAGGACGGAAGACCCACTTTAAACTTGAGCTGTGCTGAAATGGTTGAACTTCTCAAGGAAATCGATCAAAGAGTGCACATTATTCCAGCTCATGCCTGGACCCCGTGGTTCGGTGTTTTTGGCTCAAAATCCGGTTTTGATAGCATGGAGGGAGCGTTTGAGGATAAATACAAAGAAATTTTTGCCATAGAAACGGGATTAAGTAGCGATCCTGCAATGAACTGGCGCGTTTCAAAGCTTGATAACATATCCCTCATTTCAAACAGCGACAGCCACAGCTACTGGCCGTGGAGAATAGGAAGGGAGTGTAACGTCTTTGAGCTGAAGGAACTATCTTACGACGAGCTCTTCAGGGTAATAAAAACAAGAAGGGGATTTCTTTTCACAGTTGAGTTCTATCCGGAGGAGGGTAAGTACCACTACGATGGCCACAGAAAATGCGGGGTGGTCATGCACCCCAAGCAAGCCATGGCAAGAAACAACATCTGTCCGGTCTGCGGGAAAAAGCTAACAGTCGGAGTGCTTCACAGGGTGGAGGAGCTCGCAGACAGGGAGGAGAATGCGAAGCCACGCAGCGCTGTTGACTTTATAAGGCTGGTACCGCTTGCTGAACTCATAGGGCTTCACTACAACACATCCGTGAACACTAAACAAGTTATGGCAAAATACTTCGAAATAGTCAGCGCTTTTGGCAACGAATTTAACGTCCTTCTTTATGTTGATGAGCAGAAGCTAAAGGACGTTATAAAAGACGAGGCGCTTGTCAGGCTCATAATAAAGAACAGAAGACAGGAGATGAAAGTAGTGCCGGGTTATGATGGAGTTTACGGGAAAATCACGCTTGATGAATCTCACGATGAATACGAAAATAATGCTTCCGGATGGATAGGTGAGAACCCGAAAGGAAAAACAAAGGGACAGAGTAGCCTGCTTGATTTTTGATGCATATCTTTAAACCTTCATATACTCTCCAAGATTTTTCTTATCTCTTCCATATCTCTATCAGCTTTCTGTCTTTCCCTCTCTTCTTTTTTCTTTTCTACTGCAGTCCCTTTCCCGGTATTTTCCATTACCTTTTCCTTTTTTTCCCACCTTTCCCTTAGCTCCGACAGGAGGAACAGCATCCCGGTAATCACCAAAGCGATGATCAATGATATGAAAACCCTGCGAAGAGAGCGTGCGGTTGATGATGTGGTCGTTTTTTTCAGAGATTTTTTGATGGATGTCGTGGTTTTTTCCGCATTTTTGTAAGGTGATGAAAGGCTTGTCAGGAGCTGAATCAAACTCTCGCTCACGTTTCCGACAACAATATAAGTTATCAAGCTTTTTTCAAACCCCTTACTGTTCCTTATAATCACCTTTGCCGGATAGATGTTCATGGTGGTGTTGTATGGCGGTGCTATGTGGAGATACAAATATCTGGATTCACCGCGTTCCAGGGTGAATTTTGTTGGCGTGAGGTCAACCCACGAAGGAGCTTTCAGATACACTGTAAAATTTTGCTTTCTTAGGCCTCTGTTCACCACCTTTATTCTAAACATGGTGGCGTTGCCTGCACTGATCCTCATTACATTATTCCCCACAGCATCTACAGCAAAATCGTAGCATTCTTCGAGAGAGTCCACGTGGATTTTCACATTAGCTTTATCCTCCCTGCTGTCCTCGGCAACAACCACGACCGTGTTGTTCCCAACTTTGAGATCCGACCCCACAACCTTTAGGGTTGTGATTTTAACCTCCTCCGGAGCGAGGGTAAACTCCTGAGATGCGAGCATTCCTGCGCTGGCCTTCAACCGTACGGTCTCTTTTTCAACACCGATGTTCTTGACACTGACTAGGAATTTCGCAGTCTCGTCGGCGCAGATTTCACGCGTTTCAGGTATGATTATCGTTGCGACACCCCCACAGTCCTTTATCGCAACCCTGACCTCTTTGCTTGCAATTCCCGCCTTGCTCATAATCCTGAAACTCCTTACAATCTCTCCAGGAGACCTCGCCTCGAATCTCCACTCCACAATTCTACTCTCTCCCGGATCCAGTTCAAATTCGGCTGGTGTGATGTTACCGTCATCGGCTTCCGCAATAAAAAGATCCTTTGCGGTTCCGGTATTTCTAACCCGTATTTTAACCACAGCCTCTCTGCCGGCACAAACATATTTCGGGACTTCAACCACACTAACCTCTTGGGCGTAACAGGACTTTCCCATTACCTGAATGTCTTTCTGAGCTTCAGCATAGGAAGTGGTGGACTTCGCAATGATCCTGACCATGTCGACATTTTCCCTTATTGGGACTGAGACCATAACGTTTTTTTCTTCACCCGGAGCTATTTCGAACTCATTGACGTTTGCATACCCACCTTTTACTTTAAGTTTAACATTTTCTCTGGTTATTCCGCTATTTTTGACTTTCACACTTATGACTCTGGTGTCGCCATAACATCCCTTTATTATGGATGTGCCACTCTCTATGCTTATTATGTGACAGGGAAGAACATAAACCTCTATGATTTTTTCCGCTGTGAAGGTGGATCCGCTTTCATCTTTACCCTCAACCCTTACCTTCACGTCATAAGTACCGGGCTGAAGATCGCATGGAGGAGTTATGTAAATGTAAACATGCTCCATGCTCATTTCATGAAGCACAGTGGTATCGGGAGCCACCATCGCCCAGGGATAATTGGTGGTTATTTTGGTCTCGATTTTGGTGTTTTCGCTGTTGATGAGCTTACCTATAACCACGCTTGTTGAACATGGACACAGATTAATACTTTGAGTTGCAAGTGTGAATTCGACATCCGGAGCCGATGCAAAACCAGCGGATGTCATCAGCGTTATCAGCACGAATGCAAGGACAAAAACAAAACTCACGAAATATGTGGTAAGGTTCATTGAACTTTTTGAATCGCTTCTACATCTCCTTATCAAAAAACATCACCTTTAAGTTTCAAATTTTTGTAATAACTGAATGATTGGAATATCAGCAAAATTTTAATATATTTAATTTTAATATATCACTTGCTCAGGCTTTGCAACATAAATCTGAGTGTCCTTCACTTTCTTTTTAACAGCGGCATCCAGCTTGATGGGTTTGAGTCGTTCACCTCTTAACGTACCGATTATCCCGGCAACGCTCTCAGTGATCTTCTTTCTATCCCTCTTTATTTTTTTCCCGGATATAACAAACACGAGTATAACAGCAACAGAAACGGAAAAAAGCAATACGATCCCCATCACACCCGGCTGAAAAGGGGCGATGGCACCCTCACCTTTGAACTGACCACTCAGACTCATAACTCTTATTTTCAGATCCCCCTCCCAGAGCTTCTCGTCGTTCCCTTCGATCGCAAGCCTAACAGCACACTCTCCCGGGGTTATGCCCTTCACAAAAATACTCATAGTCCTTTCCTCTCCAACACCCATAATTACGGGAGCAGGAACGATTATTTCTGAAATGTTCGCGCAACTCTTTTGGTTTTCCACAACAACTTTGAACGCTCCTGATCGCTCACCGCTCCACACGAATAACCTCACGATGTTTCCATTACCGGCCACAACATCCGCTTCTTTACTCGATAGCAGGGCGTAGAATGGCATTTTAATATTCTCTTTTTTGCTTTCTGGTGATCTGCCTTTCTCTCTTCCATTTTTCCACTCCACCACGTACAACTCGGTGGTGACGTGGTTTCTCTCATAGCTGATCTTCATTGTGTGCAATCCTGGGGTGTCAGCTCTAACGACACACTCAAACTTTCCATCCTTTTCGAGTTCTGAAGAACAAGCATAACTCCCATCCACATAAACTGTAACGTAACCCTCAGCCGGAGAGTCGCCCACAAACACATACCCTTCCACTTTAAAGGGCACACCAGCACTAACTTGAGGAGGCAAATCGTACTTTATGACAACAGGACTGACGCTGACATACACAACCTTTGATACGAAATTTTCGTCGCGTTTCTTCACACTTATGGTGAGTGGATACACTCCTTCCTTTTCTGGAGTTTCAAGGACAACCCTGATCTGTGCGATCTCTCCGGGCAATACTTCCTTAAGAGATGATATACCCTCCTTGCTTCCAAACCTGGCTTCCACGGTTAGGTTGGAAAGTTTGTTATCCCCTTCGTTCTTTATGACCACATCAACGTACGTGTAAGTCCCGGTTCCAACTACGGACGGCATCCTTATATCGAGAATATTCAACTGTAGCGCAAAAGAACAGGAAGAACACATAGCGAAGAACGTCACACACATAATCATTCCAGCAAACACGGTCAAAATTCTGGCAATCTTTTTCTTTTCATAATCGCACAATTTTAACATTTCAAACATTTTTACCACCGTTATGTAGTTAAATTAATTTTGACAGCAATATTTTTAAATTTTCCCTGAGTTAGGGTCAGCTATTTTTAAATTTAATTCAACCATAAAAACCCATGCACGAGGCTCTTTTCTGGAAAAAGGAGGAAAATGATGCAGTAAAGTGCGAACTCTGCCCATTTGGATGCATCATTCCGGAGGGAAAGGTCGGAAACTGCCGTGTAAGAAAGAACATAAACGGCAAATTATACTCTCTCGTTTATGGTAGGGTTGCAGCCTATCATGCCGATCCGATAGAGAAGAAGCCAATCTATCATTTTGCTCCCGGAACCCGCACGTTCTCCATCGCTACCGTCGGGTGTAACTTCCACTGCGTGCACTGCCAGAACTGGGAACTCTCACAGAGCACAAGAATAATGGGTATTGAAATGTCTCCCGAAGAGGTTGTGAACAGGACAATCTCCTCCGGATGTCAGGGCATTTCTTATACCTACACGGAGCCGACGGTGTTCTTTGAATTCGCGCTCGACACAATGAAGCTTGCGAGAAAGGCGGGACTTTACAACGTTTTCGTTACCAACGGGTTCATAAACGAGGAGCCATTAAAGCTGGCGGCAAAATACCTCGATGCTGTCAACGTTGACGTCAAGGCCTTTCGGGATGAGTTTTACAGAGAGATATGCAAGGCGCCAAGCGTTGAACCGGTAAAAAGAACCGTTGAACTGTTGCATAAGCTTGGTATGCATGTTGAGGTCACTTACCTCATAATACCCAACAGAAACGATAACGAAGATGAGATAAGAGAGATGTGCAAGTGGCTTGCAAGCGTAAGCGACGAGATACCGCTACACTTTACAAGGTATCATCCCGACTACATGCTAAACGAGCCGCCCACACCAATGCGGACGTTGATGAGAGCAAAGGAGATTGCGAGGGAAGAGGGAATAAAATATGTTTATCTTGGCAATGTTATGGTGAGAGAAGCGCTGAACACATACTGTCCGAGCTGCAATGAACTGGTAATTGAAAGAGGATATATGGAGTTACAGGCCATAAATCTCGCAAGCTTTGACCCTCCAACCTGCCCCGGATGTGGTGCTGAACTCAATCTGAGGGGACTCAAATACACACAAAGGGTTCTGAAATAACCGGAACCGGAAGTTACCTCAACCGACAGATTCATGAGACAACCTTTCTGATGAGTTGTTCAGCATCCATATCGCCCCTTGGAAACATGTTCAGAACGGCCGGCCAGCATTTACCGTGGTTGAGGATAAACCTCACTGGTATGGCCTTGAAGAATGTCTGCGGTGCATCGCACGTGACATCGTAGTATTTGATACCGAGGAACTTTCTCTCCCGAACCGTGCAGCCTCTCGCTTGAACGGAATGCGGATCGTAGTGATCTGAGACGATCATACTGTATTTTAACATGAGTATTGTAGCGCAGAAAAGTGGAGCAAACCATCTGTATGCCAGAAACAACAACACGCCGAAAATAACAGCATTGCTCCACAACCTCTGAGCTATGTAGAAGAGCACGAGGAGTGTCATGGCTGGAAGGACCATCATGGCCGTTAGCATGTTTTCCGCCAGCACAATTCTCATGGACCATCCGTGCAGATTACGGGTCATTATCTCGCCAACATTGATGTCCTGTGCCCTGCCGCCCCCCTGCTACATAAATGTTAAATATATATTGTTATATATTGTTAAGAATAAAAAACTATTTTATCAAGAGTTCGTCAAGAGTTCGTTCAGGTGTCCAGAACAATAATAAAAGGTGAGCGTGATGAAAATGAGACTTTCGACTATACTCGGTTTGATATTGCTGTTGGGTCTGGTATTAATCCCGGCAAAAGCACTTGCGCAGAACACGACAGGACAGAACATCCTTACTGTACTAAAGCGGACAGAAAACGTAGGTATTACCCCAGATAACCCACTATATATACTCAAGGTCGGGCTGATAGAGAGAGTAAAGCTTGCTCTCACAAGAAATGAGATGAAAAGGACAGAGCTGATGCTAAAACTCGCGGATGTGAGATTGAAAGAGGCAAAGTTGATGGCAGCAAAGGGCGATCCCTCCGCGATGGAAAAGGCGATAAAGAACTATGATACTATAATGAATGAGCTCGAGAAGGATTTGGAAAGAGCAAAGATGAATAACGATACACAAGAGATGGAGATGATAGAGCAGGTACTCATACAACTCGAGGCACAGAAAGAAGAACTCATGGACACAGAGGATATAGCGGAAATCGCACTGCAGAACAACAAGACAAGGCAGGAAGTACTGCAGATGCTTGAACAGCTCAGGCAAGGGTTAAAGAAAAGAGAAGAAAAAGTGGAGATGAGGCGGGGGATGATCATAAAAATGCTGGAACATCGATACAACATGAACAGTGAAGAAATAAACAGAACATTGGAACACATCGAGAATGGACTTCTGAAGAAAAACATTAAATTCAGAGCCCAGCATGAAATAACGAAAGCAAATAGAACGATAGCATTGGTTGAAAATCTGATTGCAAAAATGGAAACGAGGAATGTAAGCAACGAAAGATTGAATTATGCGAAGAGACTCCTTAACACAGCTAAGAACCTGCTCTCACAGGCGCAGGAAAGCTTTAACAACGGGAAATATTTCACGGCTTGGGAACTTGCAAAGGAAAGCGAAAGAGTGGCACATATGGCAGCTGCGAGACCGGGTAGAAGAACAATTTACAGAATTCTAGAAATTAGGCAAAAGATGGAAAAACTGGCATGCGGTCCGGAAGATGCGGAAAAACTTGTTGAGGCCCATGTTAATGAAGAAAATGCCTGCGAAGTTGTGACGATGATCAGAGGCAATTACATTGTAAGATGCAGCACAGGACACGGAATTGAAAATTTCATTGTGACGGGAAGGGACTGTGAAATAATGAACACAAGAAAACTCGGAGAAATATTCGGGATGGCGCCAATGCTACGATCACCGGTCGGGAGAATGGAAATAAAAGAAAAAGAGCAGGAAAGAATGGCGAGAGAAATAAGAGAGAGACTGGAGGAAATAAAGAAAGAGAAAGGAAACATAACGGCTGAAGATATAATGAGAGTTGTGCAGGAAGTCAGAAAGGAACTTATGCGGAAAAATCTTGGTCAAAGAGAGGAAACTCTGAAGCGCATGAAGAACAAAATGAGAACAGGGCTTAGACACAGGATTAAATCTAAAATAAACGAAACAAAGAAATGGAACGAGACAGAGGTAGGTAACAGTACCAACACCACTATGGAGAACATGACAGCTGGAAACATCTCCGCATCACCGCACTTTAAGAAAGGAAACAATGAACCTATGTGAGTTTAGTCTTCATGGGTGTTATTGTCCTGCTTTCTTTTTCTTTTTTGCCTATTCGTCTAAAAACACAAAATAAATTTAAAAACCTCTACTGAAAAAAATTGTTTCAAAGAGCACTAAAACTGATTTAACTGTTTCATAGGGTGATTTTATGGAGAAAATAGACAAAGGAGAGGAAAAAAATCTGATAGGGGCTGGATGGATTAAGTTATGGATTCTATTTGATGTTCAGAGCAACGATAAAGATTACGCGATTGAAGCCCTTAGGGAGCATGTCTCAAAGATGAAGGATGAAAGCATGATTAGAGTAGTTGACGAAAATTTTGCAGATGTAAGTGAAGTAACCGCACCACACTCGTTGAAACTCAGGGGTGTGAATAAGATGTACTCGTGTCTTTATGAGGCAATAATTTTTGTTAAAGGTTTTGAGTCCCTTGTAAATTTTGTGATGAATTATGCTCCTACAGCTATAGAAGTACTCGCACCAGATGAAATAAAGTTGAAAGCGTCTGATATTCAAAATGCCCTCGTTAGTATCGCTGACCTCCTTCATAAATACGCACAGGCGGGACTGGGTGGTGTGGTGATTTCAAAATGAGGTACGTATCTGCCCTTTTTATTATTTCATGCATTTTGATGTTTTTTCTAATATGTGGTGGCGCGGAGGCATCATTAGTAAGCAACCACAAAGTCGATGTCTATCTCCAGCCTGACGGAGCTGCGGTTGTGGATGCCACCGTAAGATATGAGGAACTTACGACAAAAGATTTACCATATTTTTTTATGGGAGAGGTGATCTATGTCGAAGCATATCATGGAAAAAAAAGGCTCAATTGTTCCACACACCCGAGACCATACGGGGTGTATGTATCGTGCATCAGAGAAAACAACAGCATACCTCTCTACAACTACACCGCAAGGTTCAGAATTCTCGCGGGAAAACTTGCATCCAGGGTTAGTAACGATGTTTATCGCTTTACTTATAATTATGCGATAAGAGAGCCAACAAAGCACTTCACCCTCGTGCTGTACCTTCCGGAAGGATACGCTCTTCTCAAAAGCAACAGAAGCACACGGGCATATTACCCTGAAAATGGTGTTATAGGTAGCGATGGAAGACACGTGACTATCACGTGGGACATACCCTCGCCACGAATGGGCGAGACTCTGACTTTTAGCGCTCTCTACGAGTATGTAGGAGCACAGCGAGCAACTTCTTACATGGAGTACATGCTTTATGTCGGAATTCTCGTCCTTTTGGGCGTGATTGCCCTGTTTCTCAGAAGGAAAAGCGAAGCCGTTATGGATGTCCTGACGGAAGACGAGAGAATCATCGTTAACTTTCTTAAGGAGAGGGGGAAACCTGTGAAACAGAGGGATATAGTCAAGGCCACCAACTTCTCGAAAGCGAAGGTCTCAAGACTTCTTGCCGAGCTTGAGGAGAGAGGAATAGTGAAAAGAGAGAGAGTGGGCAGAATCAACAGAGTCACTCTTGTGAAGAGGGTTTAGGCTGAATTCTGGGAACAGGCAGTACCGGCGGCAGCTGCAGTTCATTCGCAATGAAGAAGACTTTTGGAGTGACCTGTCGAAGCACAAAGTTGAGTATTTCAGCATTGATGTTTTCCGGTAGCTTCTTGTTTTTCTGCCACTCTTTATAGAGCTTATCCGCATCTCCCAGATAAATGAGCGTGCCCTCCGTTTTTATGTGGCCCACATCAGGATCGTATTCAGCTTCGAAACTGAACCTCACGGTGAGAACGTCCCTCGCTTTCTCGACTAATCCCTCAAGTTTTGACTTTTCAACATTGGTTATGGATGGTGTTATCTTAATCTTAACGCTCGGAGCAGAACCTTTCCTTTCGGCGTCTATTTTATCTATAGTCAGCCCTATCACCGACATTTTTGATCACCCCGATCTTTCCTGTGTTCTGAACTTTATAAACTTATGCGAATCCGAACCATATAACCATCAAATGATGTCCGCTGACGTTACGATAAAGTTTTGAGATGGCGACATCCTGCAGGGATCAGACGATTGTGGTGGCGGTAGGTGAGAAGCAATCCGGAGAAACGATCAGGATTTAAAAGTTTCCCGCACGAATCTCCTCAGGGAATCAGATTCTCAATGGCTTTCCTGGGGTCCTGAGACTTTGCTACTGCTGACGCCAGAAGCACACCATCAGCACCAAGCGCCATGCTTTTTCTCACATCCAGGTTGTTCTTTATCCCGGCCCCCACCAGAATTTTGGTGTACCGATTGACCTCCCTGACCATCTTCACAGTACTTTTCACAATTTCCGGCTTTGCCGTGCTGACAGACACCTTACCTCCTATTAATTCTGGAGGCTCCACGGCCACCATATCTACGTCGAAACACGCCACGGCCTTGACTTCAAGCGGGGTGTTTGCGCAAATCAGGGTTTTCAGGCCGTACTTAATGGCAAGACTCACACACTTATCTATATGATCAAGCCTCAACCTCTTTTCGGAGTGGTTGAGCATAACACCATCAGCTCCAGCGTCTTTTAAGGCCACAGGGGTTATATGTCCTGTAAAAGCGCCCTCCTCCACGGGATCCATGTGCTGCGCAAAGATTTTAATGGAGGAAACACTTGCCTTTATCATTCTCAGGTCCGTGGGCATCACACATAATAAGATCTCGCATCCATATGCTTTGCTCACATCTTCAGCGGCTTTAGCTATCTTTACCGCGTTCATACCTATGGCCGTTGAGTATGCCTTAAGGTTTATCCCGATTATCGGTCTGTCGCTCTCCATCCTGCTTCACCATAAACAATTAAGGTGAAGCAAACATATATATTTTGGGCCAGCAACATTACTCAATTATGAAATGGGATCTTTTGCCTGGAGAGGTTCTTATTCACGAGGCCAAAACATCTCATATATACTTTTTCAAAGAGTTAATCGTGGCCGTGGTGTGCTTTATCAGTTCCGTGTTGATCTTGATTTTCGGAGGAAAAGTGAGCGGTGTCGTGCCGTTTTTCGGAATGATGAGAATGCATCTTGCTCTTCTTTTCCTGATGGCAGCTCTCTCAGCATTCGGTTACATCGAGTTCAAAAGAAACAAGGAAAAAATAGCCCTGACCAATGAAAGGATTCTGATAACGAAGCGAGATCCTCAAACAAAGAGAATAAGGATAGAGACCATACCTCTTGACAAGCTTATCAGGGTTTCCGTTTACCAGAGCTTCTGGCAGAGGCTTCTCGGCACTGGAGAGATAGTCTTTCAGATCCCCGGAGAGACGCATAAGTTCGAGCATATAAGAAACCCGAAGGAGATAGAGAGGGCTGTGTACAGGATTCTGGAGAGGACAAGGTGAGATTTTGTTTAGAGCTTATAAGCCGAGGTCTCTTTTTACCAATTGTGCGATTGCATTTGCTGCAGCATTCCTACTTCCGAAATGATCTATTAATCCCTGAGTAATTTGTGGATTTCGTGGATCATTGACCCAAGCATCCAATGTTTCATTTACGGCTTTCTTTGCACGTTTTCCAAACTTATTTATGATCGATTTTGCTATATTTATGTTCGTCCTGTATTCGTTTTCAATTGCCAAAAACGCGGTCGCATGCAAACGCCTTATCCCTAAAGCATTTTCTTCCAGTGCTATCCTATTACCGAGAGCCAGACGTATCGCATTCTCTAGCTCTGTCTTTTTATCATTCCACTTTATCTTTTTATCATTCCACTTTAAATGTCCCTTGATAAAGTCCTTATCGACCTCCACTTCAAATATACCATTTTCTCCACTAATTCTAAATCTAAACCACAATAGAATACTCAGTATCAATAAAAAAATGAAGAATCTAGATGTGATTTCAGCTATGGGGGGGTACCAACCACTTGTCAAGATGACACCTAGAGCGGCCATAGAAACAAGATGTCTTAACTTTCCTCGAAATATTATTTCCGCGAAGGCATCGATCAGGAAAAACAAAAAGATAGTTGGGATTAAGATCCCGTAGAGTAGGTCATGCACCAGATTTCCAGTTAAGAGTGTTGAGGTAGGGTCAAACTGCAATAATTGATAAAACACGAAATCATATATTTCGAAACTCATGAGTTTGTTATTTAGACTAACTCATATATTAAGTTTTATCGAAAATTTTATATACAGCATAAAAGCAAATACACAAACATGTTTTTAACAACCTCTTTAATCTTAATTTCTTTATTGGGAATTGTAGGCTTTCTAACGGGTTTGGCGTTCATAAGGGTTAAGACCAATAAGGATGTTGCCAAAGAATACGAGAAAAGCGGTCCCAGACCTTTACTTGGAGTCCAATGGAGAGAAAGTGAAGGTGCGGCTACCCGAGAAGAAGAACAACCCCCCGCTCAATCCTCCACACAAACCTCAACTACTCCACCAACTACCTCACCACAACAATCCTCCACCCAACCCTCCACACAATCATCGCAGCAACTACCAACTCAACCATCTACCCAATCATCAACTACCGGGCCAGATACAACAGCAGTTCAATATATAGCCGAGGTAGCTAAGCACTATGGAGATATAATTAAGGAAATCGCTGAGAAAGGGTTAGAAAGAGCAGGACATAATATATATGCGGTGGGCAGCAACGTTGGTCTTGAAGGTAGTATTGTGGGTTGTAATTACTTAGCGGCCCTATATGGTACGGGAGAAAGACCATACACGGAAACAACCCCCAGTAAGTCTGAAGATGAATATATCAAACACGGTGAAATAGAAGAAGAAGAAAAGAAAGAAGAACACGTAAAAACTGAGGAAAAAAAGGATGAAGAAGAATCTACAGTAAAAGGTGAAGTCGATGAAGAGAAAAAAGAGCAATATAAAAAATCCGAACCCGATACTGAAACACAGAAGAGCATATATCAAGACAAGGTTGAACGAAAACCGCACGAAGATAAAAACCTTTATTCTCAGCAGCCCATGAAAACCACACTTAAAAAATACCTTCTGGATTCGTTCACGGACTTGATAACCAAAGCTGAGGAAGAACTACAGAGATATGGAGAAAGAGCTACTCAGCTTATGCAAGATTGGCACCATAATTCAAAAAACAATTACAGAGAAAAAATGAAAAAGTCTGGCGACGCAACTCTGGATCTTCTCGCTAAAACACAAGCATATAGAGAATATAAAAAAGCAGAAGGAGCAGTAGTAATTCCAGACTTGGATGAAGATTTGGCGAAAGCCCTTTTGGGAATAGAAAACGCAATACGGTATGGTAAAAACTTTCTAATGGACTGTGAGAATAAACGGGAAGAAATGGAAAATATTATCTCAAAGCTTGAGACCGAGCTGAATGAAATAGAAAAAGCGTGCATGGACATTACGAGATTAACCGAAGAGTATAGAGCGAAGTTAAAGGAAAGCGAGGGGGAAATGAATAAAGCAAAAGAGGCCTACGATAAAGAGAAGAGAAAACACGAAGAATCCAAGAAGAAGATAAGTAATGTCCTAACAATGAAAAACGATATGATAGACATGACAGAAGTGTATGGGGAACTAAAGGACTACGCAGAGCATGACTATAATAAAGTCAAGAAGGAGCTAAAGATGCTAGAAACATTCAAAGAAAAACTGGAAAGTGTGAAAAATCTGTACAAGATAAGGCTGGGAGAATACGGAGCATTTCTAGATAATG
>WAPT01000016.1 GCA_015520605.1 Nanobdellati archaeon | reverse complement strand
TTTTTCCATGCTGCTCTCGCTCGTTGCAGCGGGGTTGCCATAATACATGTAAACGGTCGTCGTCCCTCCAGCAGGGATATACGGCACCTTCACCCACACCGTCGTGTTGGTGGTGTTGCACGTCCCCTCCTCCATGTAATAGGGGAGTTCCAAATCTTCGCCAGAAGTCTGATTATGCCATATGAATCTTATGTCCCCACAATCACTCCTCATCTTCCCTGCAGAGATGAGGCTTGCCGTGTCCAGCACGACCTTTATCTGGTATTCATACAGGTCTGTTCCGCTTCTTTCCGTCACGGTAATTTTCCTGACGTACTCCCAGGAGGGATTCCACCAAGCTGTTGAAGCAAGTGACAGAAAAAAGAGAAGGCTGAAAACGAGAGTGGACAACGAGAATAGTATGATATGCTTAGCATTAAACCTAAATCCAAGTTTCTTCGGGGCCATCTCTATCAACCGCGGGGACCGTCCCAGTAGAGATTGCTGTGACAAAATATTTAAACCTTGTCATCTCGGTATCTTGAGAACAAAACTAAACATTTTCTCCATGTGATTCATTCAACAAATCTGACAACATCTTTCAGGGGCTTTCTTGTTGAGCTGGGATTTTCTGCCGGATAACCCGCGGTTATTATGGCAACCGGCCTTTCCGTAGCGGGGATTTTCAGGATGGACGAAACTTCCCCGTCATCAAAAGCACCTATCCAGCAGGTGCCAAGTCCAAGATCGTAAGCCCTCAGAAGCATGTTCTGAATGGCAGCCGCGGTATCCTGAATACCGTAAAGCTCAACGCCCCTTCTCCCGTAAAACTTATCCATTTCGTCCATATCAAAGGTAACAACTATGGAAACCGGAGCTTCGGTTATTTGCTTCTGCATGTAGGAAGCCCGCATGAGCTTTTCTCTTATCTCGGGGTTTTTAACAACATAGAAACGCCATGTTTGGGTATTGCCTGCGGAAGGAGCCCATATCGCAGCTTCCAGAATTTCACGTATCTTTTCATCTTCAACATCTTTTGGCTGGTACTTTCTTATGCTCCTCCTTCCAAAAATGGCATCCTTAACTTCCATACATCTGAATGATGGCAGCAAACCTATATATTTTTAAGCTTCCTCCAAATACTTTGCACACCCAAGCAAAGCTTTCATATCAAACATTCTAGTGCTCAGATATTTGAATCCCATGTCGGGAAATATAACAGCTATTCTGCAAATCTCCTTTTGGGCTATTCTTCTTGCAACATGAAAAGCCGCACCGCTCGACATTCCAACAAGAAGTCCGTTTGTTCTTGCCAGATATCTCGCTGCCTTAAGGGCTTCCTCTTCATTAACATATACAATCTCATCCATTATTCTTTTATCCAAAATGGATGGCTTGAAACGTTTCTTGAGATTCCTCAACCCCTGTATATCGGAATTTTCATCGGGCTCAACCCCTATGATCCTAATGCTCGGGTTTTTTTCTTTTAGAAATCTCCCTATTCCTGTTATCGTGCCTCCAGTCCCTATCCCGGCAACGAGGTGGGTTATGCTACCGTTCATTTGCTCCCAGATTTCTGGAGCGGTGGTCTCATAATGCGCTCTGACGTTGGCTTCATTTGAATACTGATCAAGCCACACAAACTTGTCGGGCATTTTCTCAACAAGCTTTTTTACGTACTCGAAAGCACCATCTGTTCCTTTCTCTGCAGGGGTTAACACAATCTCACATCCAAGCGCCATAAGAATCTTTCTTCTTTCTATCGAGACGGATTCTGGCATGGCAACGAGAACTCTGTATCCCTTTATGGCCGCGACCACAGCCAACCCTATGCCAGTGTTCCCCGAGGTGGATTCAACGATTATCTTATCTTTAGATATGAGGCCCTTTCTTTCAGCATCCTTTATCATATAAAGCGCTGCTCTGTCCTTAACCGAGCCTCCAGGATTCATACCTTCAAGCTTAGCCCATATCTCTCCCTTTACGTTTTCAACCCTCAGCTTGACCATAGGTGTATTTCCTATCAGTTCAAGGGTATTGTTAGCAATCCTCATAATTATCACCTTCTATGCACAATTTCCCAGAAAGGAGAGCGGTAACTTCTAATTTATAATTCTCAGAATCAGGGACAAACAGCGCCACCCTTTACCTCCATGCTCTTCAATAACGGTGTTATAATTTTATAAATATTTTGCTAGCTATCTATCATCCCCTTCTCCTTGCAGAACTCCCCGCTCCTTTCTGGAGAAGAGTTTTTCGAGATTTTTCCTTGCAACATCCTCCATGCTCAGATTGAGCTCTGTACAGAGCTGAGCAACATACCAGAGCACATCTCCCAGCTCCTTAGCTATTTTCTCCTTCATCTCATCATCAACAACACCGTTTTTATCCCTTATTATCCTCTTTATTTTTTCCAGAACTTCTCCTGCTTCTCCTCCAAGCCCGAGAGCAGGATAAATGAAGTTACTGCCAGCGTTTGGGTAAACTGCCGTCTTTCTACTCTCTTTCTGGTACTCATTAAAGGTCAGTGGCATGAAAGAAAAAGTGGACTTAACTTTTAAACGTGTTTCTACAACTTTCGCTAAACTTTAAAAACCTCCATCAGAATAAATAAAATCGTTGTTCTGGTGGGGGCGTGGTGTAGTGGTATCACGGTGGGCTCCAGATCGGAGTCTGGAGCGATGACGCAAGGATGATTAGCACGTGGGTGTGCTTTTGAGGGGACACCCACTGACCAGGGTTCGATTCCCTGCGCCCCCACCATCCCTTCAAGTAATTTTGTAACTGTTTACTTGGAGAGGTAATCGCGAAAGTAAAAGAAGAAGCTTCTAAAAGCTCAGACGTGATATTCGTCTTTTTTAACAGAATATAGCTATCCTAAGAATGCCAAGTATTTTTCATTCGGAAGCGCTGATAAGTTGCTTTTATGATTGCCGGGTTTTGTTTTTTGAATAGATAGATCTTGTGTGATTTTATGGATTACATGTTTTGAAATGGAGAGATTTGATGATGTTAACTTGAGGTTGTGAGAACAGGTAGAGAATGGATGGTAGGAGAATAAGATTTATGCCGTTATGGAGGTGGTTATTTACTCAACACATGTGATTAGAACAGAAAATCGGGATTGTTGAGAAGTTTTGTTGGTTGTGGTATCAATCATGTACTATAATCCTGATTTTATCTGTTTCTTGATACCAATCCATATAGTCTCTTAAGCGTTTTCGTTACTAGGTTATGTTTATCTGCGGTTACATATCGTGTGAATTCCAGCAAAGGAACAACATCGTCATGGGATGCCCCTGGATAGAAAATCTGATGCTCGCCTATCTTAGATAGTTTCGAAAAACCCAAATTCCAGAGTCTTTCGGTAACCTCAGGATTTGAAAGATAGGTATCTGGATAAATCCCTGCTACTTGCATATATCTTTCCAGATTATTTCTTCTTATAAACTCACTTATATCATCCAAAGACTCTATTTCCTTAACTACAAGAAACCTGTTCATACAAGCGTCAATATCATTTAGGGTTAATTCTGTATTTTTAGGTAAATAGACCACTGTCCAATCTGGACTGTTCTTTGGAGGTGTGTATATTTTTGCACCTTCTCTTTTCAAATAAACTATCCTTTTCCCTATGACTTCTCCTACTGTTGAGGAGGTGTTTGGGTACTCCTCTTTTATCTTCTCAAAATAACGGGCTATATTCTCAGCCACCTTTTTACCATCACCCTTGACGAAGATGACTCTGGTGCTTATACATGCGTTTTGGTCATGGGACACGATAGAATCTCTAAGTAAATTTCTGTAAATAGAATCTTCAGCTGGAACATCAAACATTATGTCAATACTGTATTTTGGCCCGTGCTCTATTATCTTGACTCCGGATGCGTTTGCTAATTTCTTTATTGTGTTTATTGAAGTTTCACCACCCCAACAGGCAACGCCGTCTATCAAAACCTCTGCTGGAGTTTCTGGAAATATTCTGTAATATATCTCATTTAATTCACCATCGATCGTTGCAGGCCAATAAAACACAGCAATCGTTTCGCCTACTTTTTCATCCACATCATTTATCGCATCGGCCAAATAAACACTAGTCGCAGGATCCCCGCTACCTGTCTTTACGAGGTTGGCATTTTTGGTTAAAACTCCAATGACCACACTAGTTGTGACCATGGGCGAGTTCCCTGCAAGATGATGAAACACAACCCCTAATGGTTTTCGTCGTTTATAGACAAGATCCATTATTTTGGAGACAGGTCTATCAAATATACCTCTGTATCCTCCCTCAGCATCTTTAATCATTGCCTGGAGGTAGTGTTTATCCATAAACTCCTCTAGTTTGTTAAGATCTTCTTTAACAACTTCTCGAGATCTGCCTGTTGTTATCTCGAGTATCGAAACTGTATCTGCATACCTGTCGGTGCCAAAGAAAGCATCTCTCGCACCATCTAATATCTCTGCAAGTTCACGTATAGTGTATCTGTCTTCCAGAGTTCTTGACACATCTTTTAAACGAAGAACTGCATTATAAACATCTTCTGGAGAGGGTATACATGAAATAACTTTTCTTCCATCCAGCTCCGCGATAAGATGGGTGGTATCGCTTTCCTCCAATTTTCCTTGCAGATAAATAGGTAATTTGTATTCTTCTTTCATCATAAAACCCCCCGCTAAAGAAATATCATAGTTCCTTGAGATATTTCAGAACCATCGCACCACATCCTGTCTTGTAAGAGGATTTATCTCTTGATATGTACCTGAATACAGGACCTCTTCTCCCGCATTCATCACATTTATCCTCCGCTACAAGCTCGACTATATCAGAAACAACGAGGGAATTTGTACCTGCTGTAGTCGGTGCAAGTGGGCTGATTATATTAATGAGTCCTCTTGATCCTTCTCCTTCTAGAATCTCATAGTTTCTAGAATCTCTAATAAGTACATTACCATAAGCAACAGGGGTATGATATAGAAAATCTTGGTGCTCCTCAGACCAGTGACCTGGAAATAACACTGATATTTCTGATGTTGCATATCCATCCACAATTTTATCGGAAGGTGTCCTAAACAGTTGATACATAAGGTCTATGAAATCTTTTTTGGAAATGGGCGGTAAATTGATACTTCCTTTAACACCATCCCAACCTCCAGCGCCAACGGCAATTTTACATCGTCCGTTAAAATCCCAACTTAGACCCTTTTCCTTGAACTTTAAAAGGGTGTGGTATGTAAGAGGAACAGAACCGCCCACCGTAAACACCACATCAGATTTCTCTAGCTTAGGTAACTCTTTCAATAAAAGTTCTGGAACCACTCTCGCACCCTTTTCATCTAACTCTACCAAGTACTCCACAGGAACATTTTCATTTATCTTTGCGTAGATCTGAGCGATCTGTGCTGTGCCTAGTTTTGGATGAGGCGGTGCAAAAGCGAATAATTTTTCTCCAAAACCATTATCTCCCAAAAAATCTACGTATCGGTCATAATATACGGATTTCATTATCTCCTTATCATCATCAGTTCTTGCGACCAGACTTGGATCCCCACCAGTAGCACTTGACGTATAATACTTGAAGGGTATCTCTCTAACCGTAACAAAGTCAGCATACTTCCCTACACTCCGCTTAAAAACATGAGTGGGTAAAGGAGGTACATCAGAAGGTTCTTTTATATTTTCCACATCCCCGTCACTGGGTATTATACTCAACACTTTCCTATAAAATTCATTGTGATCAAAATGGAAGTTTATAACATCTCTAAGAAGTTTTATTTTTTTATGATTATTTTTGAAAGGATGTTCATTGGAAATTAAATCATTCATTCTATCAACAAGCTGCCTATACGCCTCCAGTTTGTCCATAAAACACACCTCATGTGGTTTTATTCAAGTATTAGCTCATCATCAATTGTTAATGAAGTACACGTATAAGCATGTATCCCACTTGAGGTTTTTCTGGTGAGTCCAATTTCACCACCACTATAAAACCCTACATACATCATATTTCCATACTTTTTATTAACTAATTCGTAACACTTAAAAATGTTTTCTTTCCCAATTAGTAGTAATCTTCCAGCACATTCAAAAATTATCGCAAATTTTGGAGATTTCATATCCTTACAACTACTTTCAATTGAATCAAGTGTTGCAGAAAACACCGACTTTTTGTCAAATTTCATGAGAACTATGGGTAGATTTTTTTCAATTTTAGAATTTAATAAAAGTGCATCATTAGCTAAGCAATTGTTTACCACTTTTAGCCAATATATTCCATTTATATCAGGGACACCTAAAGGATTTTTGGCTATTAGTTGCATAAACTTTGATTTTTTCAATAAGGTTTCTGTAAGCTTCATTTTAGATGTAAATGAAATTAATGCGAGAGGCATGCTTTTAAGTCGCTCGAGCGATTTGAACCCATCTATTAAATACTCTTTTTTCATTCCAACAAAACTAGAATACACGTCAAGTGCTGGCTTATTGTTAATTCTCTTTAGAACGTTTCCTTCTGCATCCGTAACAATGCCTGTCTTCTCAGTAGGTTTGAATCCATGTGCTAGTCCAAAACCTAGCTTCAGATTGCTGTACAATGCAGCACATATACACAAATTATTAGAGACTATTCCGTTAACAAATTGGAAATTTTCAAGAAAACGCATATCGTCCGTGGCAGATCCACCTACAATTGGGGTGAATACTCCCACAACATCCTTAATTCCATCTAGAATATCATTTTCCCAACCGCTCTCCTTTAGAGTAAATCCTGGGTTTAAAGTAAGCATAACGAACTGTTTGTTCTTCACTAACTCACCAGGATGTTTCTTTTTCAACATTTGGAATGAAATGTATGCATCTAAATATTTGTCAACTTTCAAATCATCAAGAGCTCTCTTCGCAGCTTTCTTTCCAGCTTCATATGGTTTTTCCTTTGCACCTTCGGCGTAACCCACCCCCCAGCGTATATAATCCGATTCAATAACCCCTACAACAGCGCTACCGAAATTGATACCATAATTACTGATCTCGCCAGCAGTTGTGCATCCTATCCATTTAACATCTTTGTTTGCTGACGTCAGTGCTTCATGCACAGCATCAACGAACTTTTTGATGGTCTTGTCGTTTTTTCCATATTTTCCGCCTGAACAGAAAACAACCGCAAAATCAGGTTTTTTACCACCATCTTCCTTAAGCTTTTCCAGAGCCATCTCAACAGCTTCTTTCCCCGCCTGAGTGGGATCCTCAGCACTGCTTATGCCTGTGCCGGCATGGATGTATTTGCCCATCTTTTTCACCATAGTTTAAATCTACTCTCAAATACGATTTGAGTCAAAATCAAACTCATTTCAGAATTAAACACCGTCCATTAATAAAAGTTACACAAAACAAGTTCAAGATGCTCGACAAAAAGCGAATTTTAAAGTTTTAAACCATACCAAAAACTAAAAAATTTCAAACTCACAGAACTTCTCTCCAAGGGCGAAGCACTTAACTTCTCTGGCAGTCATTTTTTTGCCCATAGCGTTTGAAAACAATCCGGCAAATATTCCTGCAAGCAAGCCACAGCATCTATATTTTTTCTGTTTTTCTATGGCTTTCAGAGCGATAACAGAATGCTCAACCATTAAAAACGTTTTTTCGCCCACTCTTACTATGGATGGCTTACCCCATCCATACATTGACATCAAATTCAGACAAAAATCCACGAGCTTCATTCCACTTATACCGTATTTCTTCAGGGTAGAAGCCATTCTGTCCCCAATTATCTCGCCAATTCTGTACACGATTTTTTCATCTAAAAGCTCATTAAATTCGAGAAGAACATCTGCGGGAAGTATGATCATATTATCACCAAGCACTCTGAGATCGCCTTCTTCCATCTGCAGCTGTCTTGAAACCAGGAGCTTTTTGGCTAGTGGGTGCATAGGAACATCACAAAACTTCCCTCACTTTTTTAAGCTTCGACCACGTCTGGTAATCCAGTGCTTCCTCATTCTCACTTGAAACCTCTATTCCATCTGCAAGCAGTTTAGCTTCCGGCCTGTCAATTGAAAGTATCACCCGCTTCAATGCTCTTGCAAACTTAAAAGCTCTGGAACGCTCCACAAAATGTGCTATTATGGCAGCAGGCGCCTGCACCATCACCTCAAGGAATCCGCCTTTTTCAAACAAAAACCTCTCATAAAATTTATCTTCAATTATGTCGTTTCCTATATAGTATATCTCCTCTCCAAATTGTTCGGCAATCGCGTCAACAAAATCAAAGAGCTCTTTGTCTTTTGGTTCTTTTTCTCCTGGAAAAACTGCAAATGGCAGAACTTCAGGAAGATCCAGCAGCGATACAAACGAGTGCTTTATTTTCATATAGAGTTAAAATGAAGTGTAACTATATATAATTTTCCGAACGCACATACTGGGAATTTATTAGGAAGCAAGAAAAAAGCAAAGAGAACCATATGTGTAAAAAACACGTCGAGTAATTTGTTACCACATTTAAAATCCGATGGTTCAAACAACAATCTTGTAAGCAACTTTTACAGAAATGAATACTGCTATAAAAACGAAGAGCGATCGAGCCAAATGACAATATAGTTCACACACCTTCAACACAGCCCTTCACATAATTAAAATTTTTGTATTCAAAATCTAAAACTATGGGGGATAATTTGAGTGGAAAGCAACTCAGAGATAGAATTCTTGAGATAATAAATCAGAAATGGCCCACACATGTAACTGAAGTTGCCAAGGAACTTGGAATTTGGACGGAAGATCCGAAAAAACAGAAAGGTGTGATTTCGAAAATCAAGTATCACTTTGACCAACTGGCAAGGGAAGACTTAATAAAGGTGAAAAGGATAGACAGAGCCCTCGTTGCATGGCCGGCAGAAGTCGAGAAATACAGACTGATACACGAAATTCTTAAGGTATAATTGTACACACTGTTCCTTTTACAACGACGAGCGATGATCTCTGGAAAGCCATAACTAGAGTTGAGTACTGAGAGTTCCACAAGTTTTAGGGAGGATACCAACCAGCGTAGATATTATTTAGCACAACAAAGAAAGTGTTGGAGACTTTAGCGAACTATGAAGCTTTAAATAATTTTTACTAAAATTTATTCAGAAATCAATACTCCCTCAAATTCCCTCAAATCGCGCGCCGGTAGTCTAGGGGTATGACATCGGCCTTCCAAGCCGATGGCCCGGGTTCGAATCCCGGCCGGCGCACCATCACATCAGAATCAGTTCAGGTTTTTCTGCACATGGCATATGGTTGGATCTCTCCCGCGTCAGGATAATTATTTCTGTAGGATTTCATAAGACATGCTTTCATCATTTCTAAAGCAATATCTTCTTTCGCAACTTCAAGCGGCAGACACTTCCCGCAAATCTCGCCCACTTTCACCCAAGAATTATTTTCACCACCATTCGGTTTGCGAATATCCTCTCTGGTGGTAAGTAAACCGCTCTCACTTTTACCGTTAATGTTGTTTTTGATTGCCCTGTATATCTCTTCACCTTTCATAACCAAATAGGGCTCATTTCTTGTATATACGCAGACACCGTATTCGGGAGATCCCCGTTTGTGTTTTCCCAGTACTACGATATTTATTGTTTCATCATCGCCGAAGATTTCATCCAAGAATTTCTGAATGTCAACATCGTCGTTTCCTTCTTCACCATTATCCTCTAATTTAGAGAAACCGTTACAACTGTAGTGAGCAAAAACTCTGTCCCTATCTCCGCCCCATATATAAAAACCGTGCTGAGGATGGGGGTCGTCCTCTGTCTCCATGGGTAAGCCACCAACAACCCAAGCAGTATCGTGAATCACATTTAAAAATTTTTTCCCACCAACCGTTCAACGGTGCATTGTGCATGCATCAAACCATATATTTTGTAACTTCCAACGTAAATAAAGTGAAGGAAATTAAGGAAGCTCTTTTACCTCACGGTATTGATGTGAGGCACATCGAACTCAACCTGCCGGAAATTCAAAGCGATGGGCTGGAAAGCGTGGCGGAATTTAAAGCCAGGGAAGCTTACAAGCTGATCGGCCATGCGGTCATGGTGGAGGATACCGGTCTGCTTATAAACGCCCTTAAGGGTTTTCCTGGTGTGTACTCCTCCTACGTTTACAGAACCATAGGGATTCGTGGAATCCTTAAACTAATGGAGGGTGTTGAAGACAGAAGCGCGAAATTTAGGGCTGTCATTGCTCTGGCTCTGAATGAGAATGACATTAGGCTCTTCACAGGAGAATGTCTTGGTAGAATAGCTGAAGAGGCGAAAGGTACCGCGGGTTTTGGTTTTGATCCAATTTTTATTCCGAAGGGTCATGGTAGGACCTTTGCGGAGGACTATGAATATAAAAAGAAGGTATCACACAGAAGGAAGGCTATAGAAGCTCTAGCGATCTTTATCCAGAATGAGGGGATGTTCTAACAACGTCCTCTTTTCAAATGGAGACGGGTTGTGTATTTCTCAAGCTGACTCTCAATTTTATCGGCAATATTCTCTATCTTTCGGCAAGGGTGTATGTGGGACCTTAAATACCCCGACCGAACTATTTCTTTTCACGGGGGTGATACCTGATGGCACGGGAGATGATCAAACGTACTGGCAGACCAAACCCAGAAGAAGTGAAAAGGATAAGGAGAATGATAATAGAGCTCAGCAAGATTTACCCAGTTTATGTGAACGGCAAACCTCTCCACCAGCTTCATGAGCAGGTTATTCAGCAGACCATCCTTAGCTATGCAACTCAGTAATGATACCTTAAAACTCTTTCGCGGAGGTGGTGTGTGGTGTTACAGGATGAGATGATCCTGCTCAAAAACAAGCTCAAAGAGATGGGCCTAAATCCAAAGGATATGTTATTTTATGAGTTCAGGAACCTTTCCATAGAGCACGAGAAAAAGTTCCAGAAGGCAAAGGAGGAAGCAAGGAAAAGAATAGAGGAATTGGCGGATATGTTCCCTCACGCTTTTGGAAAGTATGGGAAAAGAGAGACAACACTTCAGGATTTGTTGTGGAGTGCAGGTATCAACCACAGAGGTGTAATAAGCTGATACTGTTGCTGAACCCCCTCCGCCGAGCCCGACACATCCTCTCCTTCTTTTTTCACCGGAGAATATGAAAAACCTTTTTATCTCTTCTCCGTAAACTTATCAGCATGGTGTTTGAACAGATAATGAGGTTTTTCCTCCACACCGATGTAGGATTAGCTATCCTTAACTTCCTCATTTTCCTTGTGGGTATATGTGTCTTAATCAAAATCATAATTCCGTATTTCAGAAGAAAGGCGAGAAAAACGGAAAGTGAGCTCGACGATCTGCTTCTTGATATAATCTCTCGTCCACTGATACTTGTTGTGGTTCTCATAGGCCTGTACACTTCAGCAAACATTCTTAGTATGAGGATAGAATTTTTTACCACAATTGAGAAATTCTTTGTGATAGCCGGGGCGCTTGCAGCATCATGGATGATGGCTGAGATTTTCGTGTTTTTCGCTACTTACTGGTTCGAGAGGGAAAAGAAAGTGAAGCTTCCGGGGGTTGTTTCAAAAGTCATCTATCTTTTTGTGTTCCTTATAGGTGTTTTAACCATTCTCGACTATTTTAATGTGGCGCTTGCACCGCTCCTAACAACTCTGGGTGTGGGTTCGCTTGCCATCGGTCTCGCGTTACAGGGAACGCTATCGGATTTTTTCGCTGGGCTACACCTTCTCTCAGACAAACCCATCAGAGTTGGTGACTTTGTGGAATTGGAAGACGGAACTGTGGGTTACGTTGAGGATGTGGGGTGGAGATCTACAAAAATAAGAACCCTCGCTGATTACTCCGTAATTTTGCCGAATTCCAAAATCGCCCAAAGCAAGATAATTAACTATGCCATGCCGGTAAAGCCCACCAACGTTGTTGTTAGCTGTGGTGTGTCCTATGACTCAGATCTTGAACGGGTGGAGAAAATAGTCGTTGAGGTCGCCAAGGAAGTGCAAAAAAGACTGAGTGAATTCTGCGACACTTCCTGGAACCCATTAGTGAGATACAAAAATTTCGGGGATTCGAACATAGATTTTTCAATAATAGTGAGGGCCAAAGATTATGCTTACCGTTACACCATAACCCATGAGTTGATAAAAGCCATAAAGAAAAGGTTCGATGAAGAAGGAATAGAAATTTCCTGGCCCGTCAGAAAAATTTACTTTGGCAACAATCTTCCCACTGATGTTAGGTTTGAGAACCGCGAGGAAAGTGAAAATGAGAAAATGCAGGCTTCCAGAAGTGACGATAAAAGCAGTGGCAACAATAAAAAGTGAAGTCTATTCTGTTTCTTTTATCGCTATGGGTGTTCCTCCCGCATGCCAAGAAATGCGCGGCCTCATCTGGGCAGCGTAAATTCTTTCCGAGTTGTCATCCAGAATAATGGCCGCACCCTTAACTCTTGGGAGCGCGTCTATGTAGGATGCGAGGTCATACCTAAGATATGTCTGCATTATGTTTCTAAGAGCGTTCAGGTCTGAGCTTGCGGTGAGTCTGTGTGATATAACAACATCCATCTGGCTTATTGCGGCTTCATGCAATTTGTTTGGTTGCTGGGTTGCAAGCACAAGGGAAACGCCGGGCTCTCTTCCAACCTTGACCCACTGTATGAGCGGATCTGTTGCTGCTGTCTTTCCAGTTTCTGGGAGGAACTGGTGCGCTTCATCCAGAAACATCCACACTATCGGCATATGCGATCTCTCAATTCCGCTCATGCTATCGATTTCTTCCTTTCTCCTCGCTTTCATTCTTTCGTGCAGAAGCTTTCTTGCGAGAAGTCCCACGACCAGCGTTTTAACGTTCCATCCAAGAGAGAAAGAGCCGAGGAGCGAGATATCAAGAACGGTAACCATGCCCGGTTTCACAATTTCACTCATACCGCTTCCAGCAGGCGAAAATATACCCCATTCCTCTGCGACGCTGAACCTGTTGATCAGAGCATCTCTTATATGGCTGGACGGCATGTCTTCAAGGGCATACATCAGCGTTTCCATAGTGTAAGTCTTTTCATTTTCCCTGAGCTCCTTTATGAACCTCTCGAGAAAAACCCCGACCTCACTCATCAGATCTATCTCGAAAGTATATCCCCAATCTTCAGCTGTCAGTTCGCTGGCAGAAAAGGAAAATGTACCGTCATACGGTATCTCTTCACTTTTGTACTCGTCCTCCAATCCTTTGGGCACGAGGATCTCAACGGGAAAGCCACGAGGATGAAGATTCCAAGACAACAGTGCCTTGAAATCCCTGTCGTTCGGATACTTCATGCTCCAGAAGATTCCCATGGTGTCTATAATGATCGCACTCATATTTTTCCTTATACTCTCGGGCAGGAGCATTATCTCTTCCGCTATGGTACCCATGGTATAGGATTTACCCATACCTCTTTTTCCAAAAATCCCTACAACATGAGGTCTCGCGAGATCCATATAAATCGGGATGGTCAGCCTGGCTTCCTTCTTCTCTCCGGCGTAGTTCTTTCCTACGTATCCCGTCCCAGCATCTCCATACTTCTCGAGATCCCAAGAATCCCTGCCAACAATGATCTTGTGCATGGTTTTTAATTTGGTAAGGGCGTAATATTAAATTTTTCAAAATTTAAAGATTGACTTACAACCTTCCCATATGAGAAAAAAAAATAAATCGGAAAACCTCAACCCCTCTGAAATAAGGGAAATTTTAAGACTCGCTGAAAAGAGTGGAGTGGAAATTGAGGCAACCGTCTATTTGAAAAGCAGGAGACGTGGATCAAAAAGAAGAGACAGACGTGTGGTAGGGCGATTCAGAGTAGATCCCACATCGAAAGAGATTACGTTGCTTGAAGCGAATATGATAAGATTGCTCACCAACATAAATCTTGTGAGGCTTCTATTTAGGTTGAGGAGGGCGCTCAGGCTAGCGGATGGTGAAGGGAAAGGCTTCAGGTTGAAATTCTCACCACAAAGCCTTAAGCAAATATTCTCGCGCAGTTAAAAAAGTGTACCGTTTAGAATACTAATGAAGATCAGCATCCCTATAACTATAATACCGATCATTGTGAGCGTCCTTATTGACCCAACGACGGTGTTCAGCACTATAAGCAGTATCATACCGAAGAATAACAGTGTGAGTACAATCTCGAATGGAGATGCGTAGGGAAGTTGAGACTTTATTATGCAGAGTATCTGGAAGAACATGGATATTATCTTGTTGCCCGTACCGACAGCACTACTCCCCATGGTTAGAAGCATCTCCTTGAAAACATTGAGAATCTCTATCAGCATGCTTTAATTGTTGCGCTCAACCCCAATATAAATTTTTAGAACCCGGTATATTTCCACTAAAAGATAAATGCGAAGTACACCGCAGGCAGCATGAGCGCAATCCACATCGGTATGCTGTACCATATGATTTTTGAGCCGTCAAGGGGCGGAATCGGCAGGAGGTTGAAAAAGGCGAGATAACCGTTAACCAGTGTGACCATCGCAAAAACAGGGTTTTTGAAAAGGATGAAGAGAACGGCAAAGACCGCTGCAAGAATTATATTGGTGATGGGACCGGCAGCCGAGATTATGGCATTTTCCCTTGAGCCGATTCTTCTCATTCCCAGGCTCCCGATGTAAACCGCGCCGGGAGCTATGAAAACAAAATGACCCATCGTTATGAATGCGAGAAAAATCGCAAACAACAAACCTTCTCTCCACATTACGAAGCGGGCATAATTCCCCAGCTTTATTGCAGCGATCTTGTGAGCACTTTCATGCAGAACAAAACCAAGGAAAATGGCTATACTTAACCCCAGAACCTCCATGAAATGACCGCTGATGATCTCATCGAAGCTGAAAACAAAACAGGCGACCATTGCCGAGATGAGGAGTTCTTTTATCTCCCGCGCATCAAAATAGCGTAGCATCACAACCTTACCTCCTTCCAGCTTACCTTCTTTTCCTGAATGAGTTTTTTTATTCTTTTCTGCCTTTCCGTGAGGTTCGAGTTCCCTGTTTTCACCTCCACAAAGGTTATTTCATCATCCCCGAAAATTATGCCATCGATGGGGCTTCCTATGAACCTGAAGTTCCTCAGGTTGTCGCGAAACTCCTGAAGGAAGGGAGCAAGCTGTTCGGCGACCTTCCCGCTTACAACGCTCCTGCTGAGCAGTTCGCTCTCAATCTTCTTGATTCTTTTTCTCTGTTCCACAGCAAGCATGGTGAGAAAGAAAACCGCGGCGGATAACAGAATAATTAAGATTGGTGAGTTCAGAATCACAGTCTCACCTCCTTTTTTGTAAAGAGCATTCCAACAAGAGAGCCGGAAAGAATTGTTGCATGCTTGACGAGCTGGAAACCAACAAAGCTGGCAGCTTCATTGAAAGCCCTCTTGATATCTTTCAGAGACTCGTACTCACTTAGGTTTACCAACACAACAACTCTGGAATCATGCATCAGAAAGCTTTTGTAGTTTTCCACAAGTCCGAATATCCTAACGGGGTTCGAGCGCACAAAGCTAAGTATAACGTCGAACTTCCCCTTGAGAATGGGGGAGAAATCCTCCTGAAACAGGTTGCCTACATGAACCTCCACATAATTTTTAAGGTCATGGTCAAAAAAGTTCAACACCACAACGTCGGCCTTTCTTTCCAGAATGTAATCTACATACCCCTGTCTCAATTCGAATCCCAGAATCCTGTTCGTGGGGTTGAGGTTGAGAAGCTCCCTGTCTATCTTCCGCATACACAACCAATCTGTGTCCTTCTCCAGAATATACTCCCCTACGAGTTCCAGTTTTTCGGTTCTACCTTCCACATTGTAGAAAGGGTTTGTTATTTCGTTACCGTCAATCTTTACGAACCCCTCCTTTATGTATGCAAGAATAAGATCTTCCGACGCTGATGGGTGTCTCATTTTCAGATACTCTATAAGCTTCATGACACATTTTTAGTTTTTCCGAATTTTAATTTTTGGTCTTTACACCACTCAAAGATGCCCACAAGTTCCTCCATGCTCAACTGGAAGACTTTTCTGTCCGCATAAGGAACGTGCTCAAAAACTTTCTTGGCATCCTCTTTTTCAAGGCCGAGGAACACCCTCGAGCTGAAGAAAGCGTTTTTAACGCTCTTCTTTTTGTGAGTGAAAAGCGCTCTCACCATTCCGAAAAAACACTCTCTATCTCTCATGCTTACGGGATGTTCCTTTCGTGGAATGAGCCTGACAATACAGGAATCTACCTTTGGAGTTGGTAAGAAGCAGGAGCGCGACACGGTGTAAATATAGTAGGGCTCAAAGTAAAACCTCACAAGCACCGTTATCCTTGAGTAATTCCTATCACCGGGATGAGCCACCAGTCTCTCTCCAAAATCCTTCTGTACACACAAAGTGGAATCCTTCCCATAATTACAAAGCTTTTCAACAATAGGAGAGGATATACTGTAAGGTATGTTAGACACACATTTGGTGAAGAATGGAAACTCAATTTCCAAAACATCGCCTTCTATCACCTCTAGCCTGCCTTCCTCGATCTGACTCTCGAATTCTTCTCCGAGAACTTCAACAAGTTTGGGATCCTTTTCAATGGCAATCACTTTTTTGGCGTGCTCAAGCAGCTCTTCTGTGAGCATGCCGAAGCCAGCACCTATCTCGAGAATGACATCATCCTTCCTAACCTCTGCAAGTTCAACCTCCTTTCGTATTATATTCTTGTCTATGAGAAAGTGCTGCCCCAGCTTTTTGTTTGGCATTATGTCATATTTCCGGAAAATTTCGGAGGCTCTCATGGTCTCCAGCTCTCCAGAAAAATGTGACAATCAGGGATGAAGAATGCCCGTCAAACTTTAAGTTTTTTAAATCAGAACAACTCTCGGGATCTTCTTGGAACGAAGAGATACCACTTCTCTTCCTCACCTTCCAACTCTTCCATAATTCTTTTTATTATTGCTTTCTTTGGATCCGGAAGGGTAGGTACTCTTTTCTTTATGTTTTCGAAGCTCTCAAAGGGTTTTTTCTTCCTTTCCTCGATTATCTCCCACATATGTTTTTTACCTATTCCGGGTAAAAGCTCAAGCTGATGAAGTTTGGTGGTTATGGGTGATGCTGTGTTAAAAAATTCCACGAACTTCTTTTCATTCTCCTCCACGATTTTCTCTATTGCGTATTCGAGCTCTCCGTAAGCAGCAGCAGTAAGTCTTGAGGGTGGGATTTTCCTTATTATGCTCGCTATCTTATCCCTTTTTCCCTCCCCGATGTACACCTTTTCCATAACTTCCAGCTTCACTCCTGGTTTTGGCGCAATCTCCAGAAGGGTGAAGTATTCCGTGCCTATTACTTGAGCTATGGGCCTCCGCTCTCTGTTTGCGGGGTGTCCTACCGGTAGAAAGTCCAGAACATACGCCCATTCTTCCTTGGGTTTCCTCGGAGTTATCATGAGCAACACCTGCTTTTTAACTTTAATTCTGCAAAGAAATTTTATAAATGATATCTTCTTCCTAACCAGAACTAGGTCGTTTCATTTTCCTTTGTCTCGCCTTCGGAAAGTTCTCCCTCAGAAGCAGTTTCATCCTTTCTTACTGCTGCACCGAAAGGTTTGTAGGTTATTCTCTCCTCTGGTCTTATCTTTGCTACAATTTCCAAAATCTCCTTCATTTTAGTTTCGTCCAGCTCTATCCTCTCCTTAGCGAAGATTATCTTGACATCCTCTTCCTCTTCTGGAAGGATATTAAGGATCATGGCTATGTGTGTATCCTTCAGCTCGGGAATTTCCTTCTTCAGCTCTTCTTTGGCTTCTCTGGCACTTTCAGCATCAAGAATAACACAGCTCCTCAGAAAATCCAGCGTGATTTTCTGCTCGTAACCCATTTCCTGCGTTTCTTTTTCAACGGATTCCATAATCTCCTTTGCCTCAGCGTAGCTTATCGCTTCTTCCTCAAGGATCTTCATGAGCATCCACCTCCGTCATTCAGAACGCACCACTTGAACGGGTTTGAGGTGTTCCGGCCTGGTAATCACTTTCTTAAGCTTACCACCGTCCCTTATTTCAACGACATAGCTCATACATCTCTTCTCAATAACTCTGCCTGTTCTTCCATGGAATCTTGGGTGAGGCATACCTTTGTGTACTGAGGGATTGATTTTGATGGCTACGTAATCTCCAATGTTGAAACTCTTCATAACATCATTTACAGTTAGTCTCCTTTTCTCCTTTTTTCTTAGAAGCCTCCTTGTACCGGCACGGGGACCCTTGGCCTTTCTGACCATTGGCTATCACCTGTAACACCACAAAATATAGAACAATAAATTTTTAAAATTGCCCGGATCGAAGATGAGGGCTTACTTTTGTTTTCCTCCGGAGCTGTTCTCATTGTCTATGAAACCCGCAACGATCAGCTTTTCCACTTCACATTCAGAGTTGAGAAGTTCTGCTACGGAAGGCCTTGTTCTACCGCCATCTCCATTAACAAATTCCTTTATATATGTGCCGGCATCAGCTTCTATTATCATCTTTGCCCTTCTTTCGTCAATCCTCTCCACATCAACTATCTTTACCCTTCTTTTCCTGACCTTATCACTCCTTCTGTGCAGCACCCTGGTCGGGGTTTTTTGCGAGATCACAGCCTGAAAGCCCTTCAGTTTTTTCAACTCCTCCTCATCTATCTCCTTTTCGAACCTCACGATGGCTTCGTAAATCTTTTTGGAACGCTTCTCTTTGATTATCCTGACCATGTCCTTATCCACAATCTTCAGATCCTTAACCTCAACAACTCCCTTGTTTCTCTTATTGATTTCCTTCTCTGCCTTTTTGAGATCTATCTTCCTTTTTCTCGGTTCGAGGATCTCGATAACGAATTCCCTCCATCCAGTGCAGAGTGCATCAATATCCTCCCTACCAGCCCCATGAATTTTAGTATCCACACCTTTTGTCATCTCCAGCAGGATTTCCCCTATTCTATCCTGAACGCTGTCATCGTAAAGCCTACCCTTCCACTCGCACCTTTTACACCCCACTCCGTTACAGTGTCTGCACACCCATCTCGCTTGAGGCATTTCCTTGTATTTGTTGTATCTGCCGTAAATGTAGAGGGAAGACACTATAAGTTCTATTACATTCCTCTGGAGGTTTAAAATGACGGTTACGTCTGGTTTTTTGAACTCCACCTTTTTTCCCGTTAGTTGCTGCACCCTCTTGCCAACTTCCCTTGTTATCTCATTTCTTATGCTTTCAGCATAAATGCCGCCGATTTCCTCCCATAGTTTTGCTTCAGCACTTTCTATGTGTTCTGGTAGCTTCACACCAACAAGGAAGGTCTCAAACTCGTAGCCTTCAAGTTCCTTCACGACGTTTCTGGCCATCTCATCCAACCTTTCCATAATGTTCCCGCACAGGAAGCATTCAAGATTCTCCTTATCAACTTCCTTCAGCTGGATATTGAGATGCTTATTGTTATGGAATGTGATGCCCACAAAATTCTCCACCCGTATTTTCTCGCTTTCATCTTCTTCAAACTTCTTCAATTCTTCAGGATCTGCAGCAATCCTATCTATCTCCATCGCCACACTTAGCCTTACTATCCTGCCTCTCTCTGCATTGTCCATTCCGGTCAGAAGCTCCGCGAACTGTCTTCCGAGGCAGCGATCGCAGATATATCCCATACACATTATCTTCTTTCCGAGCTCCAGCACGGACACCATACCCATCTTTCTAATCTGGTAAATTTTTAAAAGAAAAACAGCGAAGTCGTAAAGCCAAATCTATATATTTTTGAGACGATGAAATATGAACCATGAAATACCCCGTTACGACCGAAACTCTTGTAGTTGTCTTCATAATACTCTTTTTTGCGTTCACAAGCATCATGTTGTTTTTTTCTTCGCTTTCCTTCGCTTTTTCATGCGGGATTTATCATGCTATAAACTGTCCTTCAGGTCAAGCTCTTTTAAGGTTGAGCAGCACCACCAATGCTCATGTGGCCAATATCAGTGCTGATCCTTCCCTCTACCCCTATGTTCTTTGCTGCGATTTCACACCATATCGTGCGGATGTGCAGCTTTCCAGCGGAAACTGTTCGCAAAACCACGAGTGCGTGATAAGACTAAGCGGACCAATCAACGCCCACGTCGCTAACTGTTCCTACACCTTTTATCCCTATGCTCTCTGTATTGATGTGAGACAGGCGCTCTTCTCATGCCATCTCATCTCCGCCGTGAATAGCTGTGGTGGAAATGAAGCATGCCTTCTAACCTTGTCCTCCGATGTAAACGCTCATGCCGGAAACTGTTCGGCATACAACAACACCATCGCTTACAGGTTATGCTGTGAAGTGCTTTCTTCTGCATGGAGTCCGCCGTCTACTCCTTCTAAGGTGATGTTATTTACTCCGGAATCAAACATGATAACTATAACCGCGCACACACCCTACAGGATGGTGGTGGGGGTAAAAAACCTCGGGCAGGCACCCACCCGAGTTTTACTGAAAATAACGTTTACCAACATACAACTTCAGGGTAACATTTATTTTACCGAGAGAAAACAGTTTCGAAACGAGACCGATAGAAGATCCATAGAAATTTATCTGGGGGGTGGAGAGAAGAAGTTCGTACCCATAGATATGGATGTGCCATACGCCGGCTATTATAATTTCAACGTCACCGCAACAGTTCTCGGTAGCGGGGTTACGTATCGGGGGGAGGTTGTGGTTCATGTGAAAAACCCGCCCACCGGAGGTTCAGCAAGCGCGATGCCGGGAATCACACTGACCAATATTTTTTTGTGCATGCTCTTGGGTTCCGTCATTTCCGCTGTTCCCACAAGAGCGGATCGCTAAAATCATTTAATGTTTCTGAAATATTCCCTCTATATGGAGGAAAAAATCGTAGTACAGAATGGCGATCTGGTTACATTTGTTTCCAGAAAAGGCAAATACTGGATAGCGAGAGTGAGGGAACATGACGCCCTTGCCACGCACCTGGGGGTTGTGAATTTTACCGATATCGTTGGAAAGAAGCGTTATGGAGAGAGGGTTGAGACTTCCGGGGGGGATGAGCTGTTCATTTTCAGGCCGGCTCTGCATGAGTACATCCTTAAAAAAATGAAGAGGGGGGCACAGATAATATATCCAAAAGACGCTTCCGCTATAATAACTTACGGGGACATAAGGAGTGGGATGCGAGTGCTTGAGGCGGGAACGGGCTCGGGAGCCATGACATGCTTTCTGGTCGAGGCAGTGAACAAGAAAGGTTTTGTCCTCTCGCTGGAGAAAAGGAAGGATTTCCTGCGCATAGCGAAGCGGAACATAGAGGGATTTTTTTCAGGTATGCCGTCTAATCTTGCTCTTGTTGCGGGTGATATGAAGGAGGTCTCTCTGAGGCAGAAGTTTGATAGAGCTGTTCTTGACCTCTTGGATCCGTGGAACGTAATAGATAACATTACCGAGGCTCTCGTTCCCGGAGGGGTTCTGGTATGTTACATGACCAACGTGCCGCAGCTCCAAAAGACTTACGAGGCAATGAAGAGGAGCGGCAAGTACACGGATATAAAGTGCATGGAAGTTCTCGTTAGGGAGTGGATAATGGATGAAAAACGTGCTCGTCCTAAGGAGAGAATGGTGGCCCATACAGGCTTTATAATGGTGTCAAGGCGAGTGGCATGAAGTGTGTGAGGTGTGGAGTGGGAGCTTCTGTGAGGCTCAGGAGGCACAGAACGAGCTTTTGTGAGAAATGCTATACTCTCTATTTTGAGAGACAGGTGGAACGCGCCATCGAAGAGTTTGATATCTTCCGGAAAGATGAAAATGTTCTGGTTGCGATTTCGGGAGGCAAGGACAGCATGTCTCTCTGGAATGTGCTTTTGGAAAAAGGATACAGGGTTATCGCGCTTCACATAGATTTGGGCATAGGACAGTACTCACGCAGTTCCAGAGAGGTTGTTGAAAAGTTTGCAAAGGAGAAAGGCGCGGAACTTATAGTCTATGATTTAAAGGAAAGGCACGGAAAAAGCCTCCCGACTCTCATTAAGGAAAGGAAAAAGCTTGTGCCGTGCAGGATCTGCGGTACTGTAAAGAGGTACGTGATGAACCGGGTGGCCTTGGAGCATGAGATGGATTGTGTTGTGACGGCGCATACCCTTGATGACTGCTGTGCTTTCTTACCCGCATCCCTGTTGAGCTGGGATCTCGAGCAGATATCTCGACAGGACGTGCTGCTTGATGCAGGAGAAGGCCTGGTGAGAAAGGCAAAACCCCTTTACAGGCTGACTGATGAGGAATGCAGGCTGTATGTCATGATCAACAACATTCCTTTTGTCGATGAGAAGTGCCCGTATTCAAGGGGTGCTCTTTCAATTCAGCTCAAGAACATATTTAACCAGCTTGAGAAAAGGATACCGTCAGTAAAGCAACAATTCTATTTTGGGTTTCTGAGAAGGGGTAAAAAAGCGTTCCAGAAGAATATTGAGGAAGCAAGTCTAGTACCTTGCAGGATCTGCGGTATGCCCACAATCAAGGGAAGAGATGTGTGCTTCTTTTGCACTCTTATGCAGGGGAAAGGGGGATAAGAAAGTAGAAGTAAGATCTACCTTGCACATTCATGCCTGTAGAAATCTTTTTATGGTGGTCACAATCTATCTTAAATCATGACACTCGAACTTTTTGAAGTGATGAGGGAAGTAAAGCGCTGTGAGCGGTGTCCCCTCCATAAATACCGCAGAAGCCCCGTTTTTGGGGAAGGGAACGATACGGCTTCAATCATGCTTGTGGGTGAGGCTCCGGGAAAAAAAGAGGACGAAACCGGCAGACCGTTTGTGGGCGCTGCCGGTAAATATCTCACAAACGCCCTGTGGGAGTTAGGTATTGATAGGGTTGAAGTATACATAACAAATGCCGTAAAGTGCAGACCTCCCCAGAACAGGAAGCCAACAAAGAAAGAAATTGAGGCGTGCAGACCGTATTTGCTAAAACAGATAGAGATAATTAAACCGCAGGTTATAATTTGCCTTGGAAGTTCTGCGGCTTACAGCCTGCTTGGAAGGGAGATCAGGCTAAGGGAGGCAGCAGGGATGCTGATGACCTGTAATGGAAGAAAGATCATGATTACATACCATCCTTCCTTTGTCATGCGCTTTCGAAGAAAGTATGAACAAGAATTCATAAAACATCTTAGGTATGCGATACTTTCGCGGTATTTCAAGAATCTGGATGGCAAAAGACTCTCCTAAAAAACATCATGAGCTTTCTTCTTCCTTTTTATCGGAAGTCATGCCTGCATTTTCTTTATCCTTATCCTCTTCCTCATCTTTTTCGGGTATGTAAATCTGAATGTTGAACTGCTCTCTCAGCGCCTTTGCGACGGCAGGCGAACACTTATTACACACCCAGAACTCTACCTTACCCTTTTTAAGCCTCTTTATTATTTGCAACCTGTTTTCCTGCTCTCTGTGAAACCTTCTTTTACACACATCACATATTTTGAATTTCCTCCCCACTTTGCCCCACCGCACAAAATGGAAAATATTTAACAAGATTTGGAGAGATTAACTCTAAATGAATTTCGAAAACCTTATAAATCTTCAGAGAAAGTTGCGCGAAAAGATAGTGATTGCGCAGGGTTATGTAAATTTTGAGAAATTGCGGTTCGTGTGCGGGGTGGATGTGTCTTACAGAAAAAAAGCAGAACTTCTGTGCTGCTGCGCCTCATTATTTGACCTTAAAAAACATAAGATGGTTATGAGGGTGTTTCTCTTCTCGAGCATCCGAAACTTAATGCCCTACGTGCCCGGGTTCCTGTCCTTCAGGGAAGGAGATGTGATGATCAGGTGTGTGTCACACATTCCGTTTAAACCTGATGTGTTGCTCGTGGATGGTAACGGTATTCTTCATCCGAGAAGAGCTGGACTTGCATGTTATGTCGGAGTGGAGCTTGAAATTCCCACAGTTGGTGTGGCCAAATCGCTTTTATGCGGGGAGGTCAGAAACGGTTATGTGGAGTTAAATGGTGAAGCCGTAGGGGTTGTGATGATCAAAAACGGCAGGAAATATTACGTTTCTCCCGGACACAAAATCGATATAGAGGAGGCGAGGAGAGTTATAGAACTCTGCATTGATGAAGAGGACAACATCATTCCGTTAAAGGACGCGGATGAGAAAAGCAGAAATGCTCTAAGAAAGATCGCGGGGAGATGAACAAAAATTCCTCCCACAATTGAAAATTGAACTTAGACGGTTCTACAAACGAGAAATCATTATATACTCTATCGACATATCTATATTATTTATGTCGTTCTCCAGAGTGGTAAGGCTTGCTGACGGAGCTGCGGAGGTGGCAGCAATTATCGCCAGATGGAATGGAAGGATAAGGGTCGTGAGTCATCATGATGCAGATGGAATAACTTCGGCAGCACTCCTCTTCAAAGCTCTGAGGGACAGGAAGAAGGACTTTGATATTGTCTTTTTAAAACAGCTGGAAAGTGATGTGATGGATGATGTTGTGGAGGAGAGCATAGACCACTATATTTTTCTTGATCTCGGTAGCGGGCAGCTTTCAACCATAAAGAACCACATACCCAACGGTAAAGATGTTGTTGTGGTGGACCATCATCAACCACAGCAGATTAAGTGGAGGGGGCTTGCTCACTTCAACCCGTATTTTTATGGGGTGGACGGAAGCATAGAGATAAGTGGTGCGGGAATGGCATATCTTGTTGCAAGATGTTTAAGCGAGAACGTGAGAAACAATGTGGATCTGGCTGTGGTGGGAGCATTCGCGGATGTACAGACACATAACAACGAGCTCGTGGGGATCAACAAACTTCTTTATCAGGACGCGGAGTTGTTCGGAGTCGTTAAAAAGGAGAAGGGCCTCAACCTTTTCGGCAGGTACTTCAAGCCGATACACAAAGCTCTGAGCCAATCCATGGATCCTTATATCGACGGGATAAGCGGCAATGAATCCGGGGCGGTGCAGCTTCTTGCTGAGCTCGGGATCCCCATAAGGGATGAGGAAGGAAACTTCAGGAGATTATGTGATCTCACAAGGAAGGAAGAAAGGAAGCTCGCAACGGCACTGGTAATTGAAAGCGCGGCAAGTGGTCTCCCACTGGAAAAGATAACAACACTCATCAGCGACATCTATAAAATCCGGGACAAATATGAGGTGAGGGAGTTTGCAACGTTTTTAAACGCATGCGGGAGAATAGGAAAGCCGATGGAGGGTGTAAAATTCTGTTTAGGTATAAGAAATGATGTGGAAGAACTGTACTCCAACTACCGGAGGATGATATCCTCGGCTCTATCATGGATTTCAAGAAACAGAAAGAGCTTCATAGTTACGGATAAGGCGACCTATATTCTGGCAGGGGACAACATAAGCGATACTATCATAGGCACAGTCCTTTCCATTTGCATGAAATCTAAGATCTCAACAGATATAGGCTTTTCCTTCGCAAATTCTTGTAATGGGGTTAAAGTATCAGCACGCGCTAAAAAAGATGATGGCAGCATAAACTTAGGACTGATCATAAGGAAAGCTTGTGAGGTTGTGGGAGGAGAAGGTGGAGGCCACAGAACTGCAGCCGGTGCCAAAATACCTTTCGGAAGTGAGATGAAATTTATAGATGCGGTGGAGACTCTAATATAGCCTTCTCAAAATACAGAATTTTTTAGTAGAGGCGGGAGTCTCCAATACCTTTCAAAGAAAATGGGGCTTTGGTGGGAGCGGTGCGCCGCGGTGTACACCGCTCCCTCTCGCCCCAGCCGTTTAGGGGGCGAGCATGAAGGGGAATTTCAATTCCTTATTTTCTTAAGAGATTTTTAAATTTTAGTCCTTCTAATCTATAACTTCTATCGCTTTTGTGTCGGTGCCTCACTTTTCAGAAAGATTAATAAAAGTTTCTATCAAACTAACTTGTGTTTTCCATGAGGTGATGCAATCTGGCAGCAAGGACACAGAGTAGGAGGAAGGTCAAGCTCACATGGTATCAGATAAAGGCGCCAGAGCATCTCGGGGGAGATATAGTTGGCGAGACGCCCGTAACAAAACATGGGAGCCCGATTGATAGAGTTCTTGTAATACCTCTCAACATGGTTACCAACAATATAAGACATGTCTTCATAAACATATTTCTCAGGATAGTTGAGGTAGATAACAATATTGCCGGGACAATTTACTGGGGGCACGAACTTTCCAGGGATAGAATAACTAGAATGGTGAGAAAAAGAACATCCCGAATAGATGTCATCAAAGATGTCACCACATTGGACGGAGTCAAACTCAGAATAAAACCCATTGTGATAACTGGTGGCAGGACTAACTATTCCGTTCAGAAAGCCATAAGAAAGGAAATCGAGAACTTCCTCGAGGAGCATGTGGGCAACAGAAAACTACCAGAACTCGTTAAGGAAATATTCGATGGCATGCTCCAAAAACTCATGTTTAACAAGGTCATCAACATACACCCAATAAATTCCCTGGATATTAGAAAGGTGGAGGTAAAAGAAGTATACAATCTGGAAGAGTAATACTGCATTCCAATTCTTTAATTCTTAATTATTTTTTATACTGTGTATGGTGTGTGGAACGAGCTTTTCAGGTAAAGAGCAGAAAGTATATGCTAAGAGCGTAGCAAACAATCCCGAGGAATATACTTATAGTCGCGAATCCCGGAGGTTGATATCTGGTTGAGTCCGGAAAGTGGAAAACAAAAAAGCACCCCGTGAAGAAAAAAAGAACACCCACAAGTTTAAGGAGAAGTCTTCTCAAACCCACAACATCAATCACGAGCCATGATCCACCCACAATGAAAAGAACGCCAAACATCATGAGCAGTGTGAGGTGCACATCCGCGTTTAGAACCCTCCCCCTTATTCTCAATGCCTTGACGAAAAAAGTTATGACATCCATGAAGTAAAGCAGATAAACCCCAAAAAAGACCATAATAAGCCCGAGGACGAGCTGAATGATTTCAAATTTCATAATTGTTTTTTGTATCCTAACTTATATATATAAGTTGGTCAGAAATTCATATTCATGGTATGGGCGAGAATCAAACTGACCATCTATGATAATCTTTTCGAACCACACAAAGAAATATTCATCAACTATTCCGGACCGTATCCAGAAAAGCTTTACAATAAGCTTCAGGAATTAATGCCAGCGATATTTAACATCCCACCGAGTCACATACAGGAAATAGCCTTCACATGGGAAACACCGAGCGATGATGAGATAAAGTTCAACATATGGTGGCGCGTCATAAAACAGATGGATGTTTATTCCCACATAAGGGTTGACATAAAGCTGAAGGGTTACTCCAAGAATGGAAGGGGACCAGCTACAATTTCGATAGACCCCGCCCTTGTCACCGAGTATCCACAGGACACTTTACTTCAGCAATCCATCTTTTACGAGATGGCGAGACGATTCTGGCACACGATTTTTTACCATAAGAAAAGAATGGAATACATCCAGATGGGGAGGCGCATCGTAAAGAAACTGGAAGAAGAAATTAAAAAATACTTGGAGGAGCTGAGAGCGCATGGCTAGCAAGAAACTCGTTTATGATGATATGATCTTCGCACCGCATGAACTGAAGAAAATAGTATACAGCGGACCGAATCCTTTTGGTTTCAAGGACAAGATGGTTAATGTGCTGAAACGTGTGCTGGAAATAAGAAGTCCAAGGGTATGGGAAAAGGATCTCAGATGGGACACAACCGATGGTTCCTTCTATTACGAGGTGGAGGCCACAAAACCGTTCGATAGATGGACAACTCTCATATTCAGAATGCGTGCTTGGGGCTCTCAGGGCGATGACCCAAAAAAGATGGGCAGCATGACGTTGAAGTATGGGGGTGTGCTCAGAACCATAGTACCGTACTCCCACAGCCTTCATAAGAGTTTCTGGTGGACTTACAGCTACTTGTTTTACAACAGGCAGCGCCAGAAGTATTTTGAGATTTCAAAAAGAATGCTCCTAACTATAGAAAATGCCATAAGGGAAATACTCGGGATACCTCCTCAGAAGGTTGAACGCGTCACCGTTCCGAAGGGCGCTGGCTTTAACTATTAGATAAATAGCGGGAATTATTCTTGCCTATCTTTGGCGAGGACCTTTTCAGTAAGGCTTGCTGAGCATTTCCTCTATTCTTTTAAGTCTTTCAAGAATAACAGCATTCTGCTCCCTTATGGCGTGGAGTTCGTTTATTATTGTGTTTAAATCAGGACTGCTGAGATATTGTGTTGAATTTTTGGACGAAGCGTGATAATTTCCCGATGTCCTTGCAGAAAATGTGTTGTTCTCAAAGGAAGCAGAGGCGTGAGAAAAACCGACCTCCGTGATTGACGGGGGCTGAGCTTTTTCATTCCCGCGGGGGTCAGGGACTGTGGTCGCAGAGTTCAGAAGTGCGTTGTTATGAAAATGCGCCTCATCGAAATTTCTTGTGAGCGGACCTTCTTCGCTCGCATCACCGAATGGAGCTCTCTCTATTGCTGGATAGTTTACATCGAACCTCTCTTCAGCCCTTGTAAACAGAGATCTTCCTATTCCACTCACCTCGTTTCTAAACCTGTCTGCGGCCTGAGCGTTCAGCTGAGAGAAGGTCGATGAAAAGCTCTCTTGTGTCCTATGCTCTTTATTCGCGGAGCCAAGAACTTCCTCTATTTTATCATCGATGGATTTCCGCTTGAATTTAGATGTCAATTCACTCAGTTTATCCCCCAAGCCCATTTCTGAGCACCCTAAACTTTTATTTTGAGTCCGTACCTATATAAATTAATTGTGAGGCTCCATGGTGCTTAACAGGTTTCTTTCAGGGGGAAGAAAGGAGGAACAACGACCAGCAATGGGTTCCGCAGAAAAGAAACCACAGGGCAGGTGGGATAAGTACAACAGACCTGTGGATTATATCATAGGCGTTACTCCCGGCTTCGCTCAGTTCAGGCAGGGAGCCGAAAGGATGGCGCTCTCCGGAGTAGCGAAAAAGATAGCATTTGGTGCAAGACAGGGCTTCGATTTCGTGGAGGTTGACTTCGAGAGCATAGCTGAGGCTTACGAGCACGGTGTTGAGGAGGAAGTGAGGCGTGTTATTGATGCGCAGGGACCTTCCTTCGGCTTCGGGATTCACGCGCCCGTAACTGGAGAGATAGCGATAGACCTCGGAGTTGCCAACGCTCACGAATGGGAGAGACACCACCGCAATTTGCAGAGAACAGCCATAATAGCCAAGAAAACGGGCGCAAAATTCATCCTGTTCCACACCTCACATAGGCCGAGGCCGGGCCTCACGTATTATCTTGCAACACACGAATACCCGTTACCACAGTACTCCTTCACCGGTGAGAACCTCGCGGTATGGATTGAGAAGGTGACAAGCGGTGAATTTACAGATCCTGTAGACGGCAAGAGGAAAAACATACCGTGGTTAAAGGATTGGTTCAAGGCGAGGTTTATCGATATTCTCTACCGCTTGCTCGGTGTGGTGCCCAACGCGGAAGTAGTCAACTTTCTGAGCACCACGGATGAGATTGAAACCGATAAGGGGATGTTGAAACCGTGGTGGGAGTATGGGACTTTCAGTGAGAGGGTGATGTTTGCGGCCCAGCAGTTGAGAAGGATGAAGCTGGAATACTGGGAGAAAACAAGACCACACCTCCTGAAAGAGCTGGACAGGAGAATAAAGGAGCTGGAGGTCAAGCAGAGGGAAATTCAGGAGAAGCTCTACACTCCGGAGGAGAGGAAAAAACGAGCTGATCTGCAATCAAAGCTCACCGAGATAAGCGCGATGATTCTCAATCTTCAACAGCTTGCTGAACGGCTTAAATACAGGCTCGAGACGCTCAAGATGAAGCGCGAACTGACCGATGAGGAAAAGAAGGAGGCTGAGAACCTGCTTACTCAGGTACATGCAACTCAGGAAAAGATTCTGGAGCTGCAGCAAACTCAGGCAGCGGTGCAATCGGAAATCCAGAATATAGATGCTCGTGCCAGGGAAAGGCAGAGAGCAGCCGGGGAGGCTGGATACTACGAAGCGCTGGAAAGGGAACTGGAGACCCTCAAAATCCTCAGGTACAAGGTGGAGAGGTGCGATAAGAGCACGATACCCGATGATGATAAAAGACTCGAGGAGATAAAGGAGCTGCTGTCTTATTCTCTCGTGTACAGGATGTTTATCAGAACTCTCAACGGCGGCGCTGATCCAGAGGAGGCTGTTGGCGTCAATGGTAGCAAGAGTAGCAACGTGCGTGGACTAACTCCGGCCTACCAGTTCTACATCCTGTGCGAGCATGTTGTTGAGACTGTCACGAGGATGAACTTTGATCAGCTCTACGAACTCTGGAAACAGCAGGGGAGCGAGGCTCCTGAAAAGGTGAGCTATGAGGTGGTAGCAAAGTACATGTCCGTTGTGGGAGACCCTTTATGGAAGGAGATCGTTGAGAATGAAGCTGGCTGTCCCATCATGCCTGATGTTGCTATAGATCTTGCTAACAAGGGAATAGAGAGATATGTCGATCCTATGGGTAACAGGGCAAGGATACCAGTGCAGAAGATAATAGAGCTGATAATCACAGCTGTAGCATGCAAATACATCCAGGGCCACCTGCTGGTTAAGACTCCACCATGGAACATGGGTGGAATTCCTGAGCAGGTGGTGGAGTGGAAGATAGATGACTCAACAGAAGGGAGCAGGAGAAATGAGATGCTGAACAGCAAACTTGCAAGAGACCTTGATAATGATGAAATAAACTTGTCGATCTATGAGTTCTGCAAGAAGAACAGAATCCATATTTTTGTGGAGACAGAACAACCAGCTCCAGGTCTTGAAGGACAGCTTCGGGTGATGCATGCTCACCACCACATAGCTTTAGTTAAAAGCATAGAGAACGGAGAACACATATCCTACACCATAGATTTCGAGCATCTGACAACCAATCTCATAGATCCAATTAAGGATGTGGAGGAAAATATCATAGACGGTGATGCGAAATATGTTAGGATGGTGCATATAAACGCACCACGCCCCTACGGCGGTTTACACGGTCAGATACAACTTTTCAGCCTTGATATGTACATACTTTATAAATGGCTGTGGTTATTGAGAAAGAAGGGTATGAAGAGCGCGTATCTAATATGGGAGTGGGGTGCAGCCGGTCCACCAGAGGATAGCGCTGTAGCCTTGAGGCTGATGATAAAACATCTGGAAAACGACACACCCCCGGACAAACTACCTCCTGAGTTCTACGGTCTGGGTCCGGAATTTGAAGCCGCACAGTATGAAGCGGTGAGAATGCATGCGATGGATCCTATAGAGGGGTTGCTCACACTTCCCGAGCATTCGTACTCGTTTTTCGGTGACAGAGCGAGAGAACTCAACAAGCTTGCGAACTGGTTGAGAAACAGGTTCAAGTGGTGATGCCTCGGGTTAATGTCACATATATAAAGATGATGCCACAACTCCCTAACTATGGTGTCCGTGTATGGATGACCAGTCAACATCAAAAGATGAAATCGCAAAAATAAGGGAGGCGGTAGTTGGAGATGCTCCTGTGAATGAAGAACGCAAACAGCATTCTAAAGAGGTGATTATTGATATGAAATCTGCAGAATCGATGAAGGGAGGAGATACGGGCGCAGGAAAGAATGAAAATATGAAAAAAGAAGTTACAAATCAAAAAAATGATGTTAAACGTGGAGGAAGCGGGAGTGCATCAGGGAGTAGTGGGGCTGACGGATCAATTCTTTCCAGCGTTGATAAAAAAAGGAAACGGATCGTGGAGCGCTACACCACAAGCAAAGTTGATAAGGAACTTCAGCATCTCGCATCGGAGGGAAGGAAGATAGACAAGGTGGCGTTCCTTACCGAGGAGGAAAAGAGAAGGTTAAGAAATGTCGGCATCACTACAGTGAATGTTCTTGCGTCCTCGAGTAAAAAGGAGCTTGTGGAGGCGGGTATTCCGAAGGAAAGGGCAGAAGAGATAGTGGGGCTGGCGAGAGAGGAAGAGAAGAGAATAGAAGAGAGAATAAAAAGCCTGCAGGAGGAAAAAAGAAAAAAGGAATTTGATAAAAGAATGGAGATAGCGAGAAGATACGCTGCAAAGCTTATCCAGAAGTACAGAAAGAGAATAAAATCCGTCGTGGTTTATGGCTCAACAGTAAAGGGAACTTACCATGAAAAAAGCGATCTTGATATTTTTGTTATAATGGATGATACGGAAGTGGAGGAGGAAATTCCGGATCATGTGAAGGACCAGATATGGGATGAACTCGTGAGAATAGCGAGGGATTTGGATGAGCGTATAACGATTCAGGCGTTCATGTTTCTTACGGAGTTCTGGGAAAACCTGAGAGTAGCGGAGCCGGTTCTCATTTCCATTCTGAGGTATGGGGTTCCCGTTTATGATGTTGGCGTCTTCATGCCTGCAAAGCGCATGGTGCAGAGGGGCATGGTTCCAACAACCAAAGAGGCCGTGGATAAGAAGATATCCGCGGCTCCGCGGTTCGTGGAGTATGCCATCTCTAGGGTGAAATCGGCAGCACACTATTTAGAACAGGCTGTTGCGTCAGCAGGTAACGCTGCACTGATGATGATTGGGAGATTGCCTGTCAACAAGGAGGAAGTCGCTGATGCCCTCGAGGCAACCCTTGTGGCGAGAGGAATGCTCGATAAAAGTGTTGCTGAGGATATAAGATCTGTGCACCGTTTTGCTAAGGATGTTGAGTATATGTCTCCTGAGGAAGCAAAGGATATAGGCAGGATGGTTGATGAGTATGTGGAAAAAGCGAAGAGAGTAATCGAAGCTATAAAGAATCTGATTGACAGTATGGGAATGAGACAGAAGGGCAATATTCTTATAGAAACCTACAAGATGTTCCTCAAAGCTGATGTTGTCGCTTTAAGAAGGCTCGGCATAGAGCCACCTGAGGAGTTGAAAGATCTGCCCACTGTGATGCACAGGACTTTTCCGGAGGTCAAGGAACAACACGAGACCCTTTTCAATACAATGATGAAATACCTTGAGATGGTTAAGGAGGGTAAGGAAGAGGAGATCCCCGAAGAAAAGATCTACGAGATAAGGGAAAAGACTAGGGAGTTCGTTGAGCAACTGCAGAGGGTGCTGGAGAAAAGACTGAAGGAAACGAAGGGGAATGCTCCATCAGGACATGATACTCTTAAAGGCGGGAAGAAACAGGAGCGGGAAACTAGCGAATCATCCAGACCCGATATTTCCTATCTCGGAAGGGGGATCAATAGTGGTGAGAGGTGATCATTCTTTCAATTATCCCTGCCAAGTCGGCGGCGAAACTGACTCGAAGTGTTGCATAAAGGTAGGATGAGTAGCTCTCGTCAAACTCAATGTGCTGGAACAGACTTTTCATCTTTTTGAGCAGAGCCCTGCCGGCTCTATCACCATCAAGGAAGCTTATCACGCTCGAGGCTTTTCTCTTCTCAAATATTTCCTCCAGCTCAAATACAGCTTTCTTGCTAACCTCAACTATTCTGTCTGAACTGATACCAAGTCTTTCCAGACTCGCTCTATCAGTTGATCCCTCAACTACTATCAGTCTTTCATCATTTCTGAGCTTATTCAGAATAAACAAAATCCTCTCCACATATTCTTTTTTCATGATACGGTTCATTTCGATATGGTAAATTAAAAAATTTTTGAATGATACTTCGATCTATGTCGGAATCACCCGGGGATGGAGTTTCAGTAGTGGAGGGACTTGCAAAGATCGAGGTTCCGGCCGGGAGGGTGTGCAAGAGCGATGATGTGTTTTACAATCCTCGCATGCGGGTCTGTAGGGATCTAAGTGTGTTATCCGCGCTTGTCTTTCTGGAGAATTACAACATAAAGGGGGGGTTTGTGCTCGATGCCTTTGCAGCTTCCGGGATAAGAGGACTGCGCTATCTTCTTGAGTGCGGATCTCATGTCGGCAGAGTTGTGTTCAACGATCTGAATCCCAAAGCCTTGGATTGTGTAAGGCACAATCTCGGGCTGAATGGTATAGCCGAAAGCAGAGTTGAGCTGATGATGGAAGACGCGAGAGTGGCCATGATCCGGCTGAGAAACAAGTGTGATGTTGTGGACATAGACCCTTTCGGTTCTCCCTCTAAGTATATAGACTGCGCAGCAGAAGCGATGGCAAAGCTCTCCATGCTGGGCGTCACCGCAACGGACACAGCACCGCTATGCGGTACCTATCCCATTGTATGCTACAGGAAATACCTTGCAACATCTTACAGATACGATGGTATGTACGAAGCAGGCCTTAGAATACTCGCGGCCTACATAATCAGAATATTCGCTAAACACGAGAAAGCTTTCCTGCCTGTTGTCTGTTTCGGTAAGGAACATTTCTTAAGGGTGCAGGGTGTCGTGAAAAGAAACCTGAGAGAGGTTGATAGGATTCTCCTGAACCGTCTTGGATATCTTTCCGTCTGCGAGAATTGCGGCCATAGGGAGCTCGCTGAGGAAAAGACCTCGAGGTGCGAGGTCTGCGGAAGTGAAAAAGTTAAGAATGTCGGCCCTCTCTGGACAGGAGAACTCTTGAATGAGGGGTTTTGTAAAAGTATGGCTAGAAAGATTGAGAAAGAGGTTGGATGGTTGAGTGATAAAAGCGTAAAGGTCATCAATCTCCTGCAGGAGGAAGCAAGGGTTAAGAAGGGCCTCATTTACGATATCCATTTTGTGTGCAAGAAGTGGAAGTTGAAATTTCCTCCTCGGGTAGAGTGGTTAATTGAGGCACTTAAAGACCACGGTCATGATGCGTCAAGAACCCATTTGAAGCCCACAGCGATAAGAACCACTGCAAGGATTGATGAGATAGTAGAGGTGAGCAGGAAAAATGAAAATGTAAAGAAAAAGGGCTAGTTTCTTCACTCCAGCACGATCTTTTTTTTCTCTCCCTCCTTTTCCTGTGCTTTCTTTGTCTCCTTTTCCTCCTCGGACTTCGCGGCTTCCTGTGCTTTCTTCTCAACTTCCTCTTCTATACCCAGCTTCTCCACAAGGTCTTTGTACCTGTTTCTGATCGTAACTTCCGTAACGCCGACTATGTCAGCAATATCCCTCTGGGTTCTCTTTTCTCCTTCGAGTACTGCGGCTATGTAAAGAGCCGCAGCCGCAATGCCGGTTGGACCCTTACCGGATACTATATCCTCGTCAAGAGCCTTTTTCAGGATCTCTCTCGCTCTCGCCTGTACCCTACCGCTGAGACCAAGAAGTGATGCGAATCGGGGTATGTAGTCTTCGGGTTTCGCAGGCAGGATCTTTATTCCGAGGGCCCTCGCTATGTACCTGTAGGCTCTCCCTATCTCCCTTTTCTCGATTCCGGAAGCTGCACTCAGCTCAGAGAGGGTTCTTGGAGTGCCTTTTTCCCTCGCAACAGCATATATGAGAGCTGTGATTATGCTCTCCATGCTCCTGCCTCTCACGAGTCCCATATCTACAGCTTTCTCGTAAAGCCTTGCTACCTCTTCGTGCACAGACTTTGGCAGGCCGAGGTAGCTTATCTGTCTTGCCAGCTCAGAGAGCGAGTAGGAAAGGTTTCTATCCTTGGATTTGGTAAGTCTCTTATTCCATTTTATCATTCTATAATATTGGGCTCTCTTTCTTGCGGGTACTTTGTAAAGTTCAGCAGAGCTTATCCCTATTTCGGTGCTTATTCCCTTATCATGCTTTGTAAAGGTTATTGGAGCTCCCGTTCTTGTTCTTGTTGCCTGCTGCTCGGAATCAAAAGCCCTCCACTCAGGACTTGTGTCTATATACTCCTCTTCCAGAACGTATCCACACTTCTTACAGACGAGCTCTCCTCTGCTCTCATCCTCTATGAATTCCTCCCCGCCACATTCGGGGCATCTGAGCTTTTCGACCACGAGCACCACCCGGGAAAACTTTTTAAAACTTTCGATATTTTTTAAAACATCCTGTATAAAAATTTAAAAAATTTTCTATCGTTTTTTGTCGAATTTTTTGTAGAATGTCGATTCAATTCAGGAATTTACGCGTGTTGATCTAAGCTGTCCGAAGACATTCCTTATGGTTCCTTATGTTCCGATCGAAAAACGTCCTTTTCCAACATTTCTACCCAAAATATTATATGGAAGCTTGAAGAGAATACTTTTGATGAGTGCCATACTACCCAGAATAATTTACCTGTTGGAGAAAGGTCTCAGAAAAGAAGCGGAAGTCCTGCTTTCAAAGATGAGCCCGTCCGAGATAGTGCACATACTCAGAAGAGTTGGTCCGGAAAGAAAAGCTAAAATTTTTCAGTTGCTTGACAGCAAAAGCCGCGCGGATGTGCTGCTGCTTCTCAGCGAGGAGGAGAGGAGGGAACTGCTCTTAACACTCTCCGATAAAGATATTGCTGATATCGTAAGGCACCTCGCTTCAGATGATGCATGCAGAATTCTGCGCTCCCTGAAATCCGAGAGGCGCATAGATACTGTGCTCTCTTACCTCCCCGAAAGAAAGAAGAGGCATATAGTGAAGCAGTTGCGCTATTCGAAGGAGGTCGCTGGAGGTATAATGCAGAAGGAGATAGTTGTAGCATGTCCGGAAGAGAGTGTTCAAAACGTGCTGGACAGGATAAAGAAGGCGTCTCCAGCAACCTACACGAAGGAAGTATTCGTGATTGATGAAGCTGGAAGGCTGCTTGGAAGAGCTGAGTTGGAAAAACTCGTCACGGCCGAACCCTCAGCGAGGATTAGGGACGTGATGACTCACGCAAAGCCTGTGGTGAGTGTGACAACAGACAGGGAGGAGGTGGTAAATCTCTTTAGAAAACACAGATGCATGTCAATCCCAGTAATTGAGAACAACAAGCTTGTTGGTGTTATAACAATCGATGAAGCGCTCAAGATAATGGAGGAAGAGCACGCTGAGGACCTCTTCAAGATGTTCTCTCTTGAAAGGGAAGAGAGGGTGTTCGATCCCATTATAAAAGCCCTTAGAAACAGGACACCTTGGCTAATGATAAATCTTTTCACAGCGTTTCTTGCCGCGAGTGTTGTAAACCTCTTCGAGGATGTGCTCAAGACCTTTGTGCTTCTTGCCATCTTCATGCCTATCGTTGCTGGAGAAGGTGGTAATGCGACCACACAAACCATGGCCATAGTGGTGAGGTCGCTCGCCTTGGGGGAGATCACACCATCTGACTTTTTCAGGGTAATAAAAAAGGAGGTGATTGTTGCTGCCATAAACGGTTTAATTGTGGGAATCATAGCTGCCATGTTTGCAGTCCTCTGGAAAGGAAGCATGGTCATAGCTATTGCGCTTGTTCTGGCGATGTTCATAAACATGATGGTCGCTGCGTTTGCTGGAGCTACGATACCTCTCCTCCTGAAGAGAATGGGAAGTGACCCCGCATCCTCATCCACGGTTATACTCACAACCTTTACGGACGTTTTCGGATTCCTGAGCTTTCTCGGAATAGGAGCTATTCTTTTAAAGCTTCTCGGAGCAGTTTGAGCACACGTTCCCTTTCAGCGTCTCTGTTTGTTGTGGTTAGCTTAACCTTAAGGGTTGAATGAGCTTCAAGCTTTTTTATGACGGGGTGCTTCACCCTAATATGGTGAGTCACAATCCAGCGTGGCTTCGCAATAATTCTTTCCATAACCTGAATGAACCGGCGGCTGAGAAGCTCCATTGGCCCCACTTCATCTATGACCATTACATCAGCATTCCGCATCTCTCGTTCCAGAGTTTCGATGTAGTTCTCAAACTCTCGAACAAACACCGCATACCTTCCAACATGCGGAAGAGCCTGGCTGTAACGAAAGCTCTCCATGCTCCTAGCAAGCTCGAATGTGTACCGAGAGACTACATCCACAACGACGAAACCCTCTCTCACACCATTCTTATTTCTGACCTCTTCGGTATAGAAGCCGGCAGCTCTCACACCCATTTCCCTCAGCAGTTCAGCACACCGCTTAACCAGGGTTGTTTTTCCAACTCCCGGCCTTCCCGTAATGGCAATCCTGAAATCCTTCACAGATCCCACCCTCTTTTAAGGAACTCAACAAAACCATCGGCAAACTGAATCTTGCCATCAAGAACAACGTAACCGTAAGGTAGCTCAACAACCCTCCTGAAGCTTGTGCCCTCCTCAAGCACAATTTCAACACCCACTCTAACATCTATTTCATCCAGTCTCTTTCCCTCCATGATAAGCCTTGCAACAACTGCGGCTTGATCTATCGGGAAATGAACTTTTCCGAGGTTTCTGAGCCTTATATTTCTCAGCATTTCCATCGAGGTTGAGCTTATCAGCCTCGAAGTTCTCCCATCAAATTCGACATCACCACATATCCCACCGATAACAACCCATCTGACACCGTTAAAGTCCTCCGGTCTTAATGTCTCCTTCGCCATTGGGTCGAGGATTATTGTGGCATCGTCCTTTCCCACCACCTCCAAGAATCTCTCCCTCCTGACCTCACCCAGAGGTTTAAGGGTGGTGACATCCTCCTCGCTCCTCACATTGGTATATATCACTCTACCGTTCCACCACTTGCTCGCGTTTCTGTATTCGAGCAGAAGCCATTCCGTTAACTTTTCTTCCAGATGCTCTATGATCAGCGTCACATCTCTTTTTGGTGGAACAGCCGTTCTTATCATGTTAAACCCTCACGTTCTCACTTTTTACCACTCACCATATAAGAGATATGTGCGAGGAGCGCCATCACAGCGATATTGGTGAGCCCCGACCATGTCAGCACAGATTCTGTGCTGAGCATTCCCGCTTTCAGTAACTTCCCACCGTAGTTTACCGGCATTAAGCTGATAAAGTTTGCAATCTTTCCCGGCAGAAGGTCGACGGGATAGAAAAGTTGTGTTAAGAAAGTCATGGGGAGCGCGAGCACAAGGCATATCAATATTGCTTCTCCACTCTCCCTTGCGAGATTCCCAATAATAACTCCAATCAAAGCATAAAGCGAGGAGATTATGAGGAGAGCTTCAAGTGTCGGGAGAACGGAGCTCAGGTTTAGCGGATACCTCCCGCCTCCTGAGATGAAGAGAAAAAGGAGGGTGAGGAACTGGATAAGCGCCAGCACGCCAAAAATCACGAGCTTGCTGAGCAGATAGAGGGGGTAAGGTATGGATGCCGATGCCATCCTGCTGAAAAAACCGTTCTTTCTCTCGAAAATCACACCAACCGCAGCAAGCATGGATATGCTAAAGAACGCCACCACAGGGAATGTGTAGATGAACACAGAACCCAGCTCGTTAAGGTCGGGATTAGTGTAAAGGACAACCACCTTGGCCGGTCTCACAAAAAACTCAAGGTCCAGATTCTGCAGGTCATCAAACCTTTCCATCACGAGCTCTATGGTATGGGAAAGCAAGCTTCCGTATGGCGCGGAAGTGGTTACGGACTGCAGAATGATCAGCGCGCTTTTCAGCAGGTTTATTTTCTGCTTCATATTCTCCTTCAGGGAAGACCTCAGATGGTATGCATATCCTTCCACCATTTTTTCAGCAAGATTTTCTGCAAGACTTCTCATGGCGGGCTTGGTGTTATCCACAACCAGCACGATCTTGGCTCTCTTGTACCTCTTAATTTTCTCCTCAAAATCCTGCGGAAACACGATACCAACATTTACCCTCCCGCTTCTGACATTTTCCAGCATGACGGCGGTGCAGTTCGAACCTTCGGGATTTAGCGGGATGAGAATCACATCACCACCCATCCCGTTCAGGGGCAAGGTCACATTGCCGCACACTCCTACTCTCACATTTTTTGGGGAGTAATGTAGAGCCAGAACAAACACTGCTCCGACGAGCATTGGTAAAATTATCGCAAGTATGAAATAGCTTTTGTTCGCCATCAAAAGTTTCCAGTCCTTTTTCAGAAGTCCCGCAATTCTGTGAATGATCATGCAGCACTCACCTTAAGAAACGTTTCGTCCAGCGTTGGTGTCTTAAGTTCGACCACCTTAAACCTCACACCATCTTTTCTTAGCAGAGCTTCAATCAAACTTATCTTCTCTTCGTTCTCCATCATGAAAGCAAGCCTCTTCAACGTTGGATACTCCACAAGAAATATTTCGTTTTTCTCACATATTTTCTTAATCTTGGGTATCAGTTTCGACATGTTAGAGACATTCTTTATTTCCATTTCCACCCATATCCTTGCTTTCAAAACTCGCCTTATTCTATCCTCATCACCCCTCACAATTATCTTCCCATCCTTAAGGATGGCAATTTCATCACAGAACTTTCCAGCTTCTTCCAGATTGTGAGTTGTGAGCAACACAGCCTTTCTGGCCCGCTTTAACCCCATTAAAAACTTCCAGAGAAGCATTCTGTTCCCGAAGTCCAATCCGGTGAAAGGCTCATCCAGCAGCAAGATATCTGGGTCGTGAAGAAGAGAGCAGATAATGTTTGCTCTCACCTTCTGCCCGCCGGAAAACGTGCTGACCTTTCCGTTCAGTCTGTCTTCCATTTCAAGTGAAGAAGCAAGCTTTCTACCTTTCATTATCGCTTTCTTGCTGCTCACACCGAAAATGTTTCCAAAAATGATTATGTTTTCTTCCAGCGTGAGGTTTGGTAGTAAAGCAATTTCTTGAGGAACGTATGCTATTTTTGCATGCGATATCAGACCTTTTCTTTTTCTGATTATCCTCCCTTCGGATTTTCTGAGCTCTCCGGCCATGATCTTGAGCAGAGTACTTTTGCCAGAGCCACTCGGTCCAACAAGAGCAAGGATCCTACCGGCTTTTATGGAGAGGTCAACTCCTTTGAGCACAGATCTTTCCTTATACCCAAACCGAAGCTTCTTTATTTCCAGAAGACTGCGCCTCTTCTTTTTGAATAATACCATACTCCTATTTAGGCTGATAAAGTTTTTATGCGGATTGTTAGAACTTCAAGAGCTGATTCCTGCTCTTTTCGAAAATCGCTCATACTTCAAAGCATCAACAGGCCTGAGCTCTGCAGTGCTCTTCGCGGGAAAAATAAATCTGGAAATTGACTCCTGCAGGGAACGAGAAGGGAAGCGCTCCGCATGTCAGCAGAGAGTTAAAGTATGCTTCTTACCCCATCATTCTTACTTTTCCTCTTGGCACAATTAAAATATATATGTGTGTTCACAGCTTGAATGGTATGGAAAGTGAAAGCCCCAATAGTTTTGAGCTTCTCAATTTTTTGAGAAGTAGTAAGGATCCGCTCAAACCCTTTGATTTCCTCGATGTGCTGCCATACTATTCAGCGGTATCCTCGTACCTGTTCAGTTTTCTGAAGGGTAAGGAGCTCGCATCCAGGATCTGGATACCTGGAGGCCCGATGATAATAAAGAGAGGGAGCAAGCTCCCGCAGTTTTTTGTTAGCGAGATCGCTTCTCTGGCTGAAAGCTGGGAGGGGTTTTTCAGGCTTAGAGCACACCATCTCGGAGAGGTAAAGCACAGGCTTAATGATGTGCAGCGCAAGGCATGGGAGTACTTTCCACCAAGAAAGCTGGCCGACTATTTTTATGCTACAAACGGAGAGGGGAAGGATAGACCAATAGAGAGGATATTCATAGATATAGATAGAGGTAAAGGAATCACCACAGAGCAGGCAAGGCGAGTTACTCAGGCTTTGCTGGTTGCGATAAAGGAAGATGAAAACTTCAGAGGCCTTGTGGGTGATTTTACAACGTTTGTTATGTGGACCGGTTCATCCTTCCACATTTACATATTTCCGAAGAAGAGACTTAACCACTCCTTTTATGAAAAATACCTCAGCTACTCAAGAACCACACCTTCTCTGTTTAACATCCTGAACAGGCTTATAGCAAGGGTCAGAAAGGAGACTGACGTGCCGATCATTGGAGGGCACGAAAAAGGAGAAGGAAGAATAGTGATAGACCCGAGCCAGACGCCAGGCGGAAAGCTTGCGAGGTGCCCATTTTCCCTTCACATGAAGGACGCAAAGACTGTTGATGGTGTGGCTTTGCCCCTTTCTGAGAGTATGCTAGCGGAGGAGGGTATTACTAACTATTTGCAACAGCAGACTGTTAAGGATGTGCTTGAGAGACTTGAGGAGTGGATATCTAATCTACCTCAGTTCGAGCGAGAATGAACCGACTCGCTCTTACAATATTTTAGTGTAATCGCCTTTATCAGGGAAGATGTTCCTTATTCCGCCGGTGGGGTTCTCAACATCCCCTTTGTAACGAGGGATCAAATGTATATGTACATGCCAAACTGTCTGACCTGCAGCACTTCCAATGTTAACTCCGATGTTGTAGCCAGCGGGCTTAAACTTTTTATCCAGAAGTTTTTTGGCTTCTTGAAGAAGTAAGTAAGCGTCCACAACCTCATCCAACTCCAGCTGGAAAAAAGAAGAGACATGCCTTTTTGGTATTATTAGTATGTGTCCTTTAGAAACTGGATATCCATCAAACATAGCAAAACAGTGCTTGTTGGAAAGAACGATGTTGTCTCTTTTCTCCCTCAATATATTACAGAAGATACATGAATTCGTGCTCATTTGCTATCCACCTCCAGTACCTTTCCCTCCAGATGCGCGTGTCCGAAATCAACAATCTTAACTCTAACGAACTTTCCGTCCAGTTTAAGACTTCTGTTCTCATCCTTTATTATTACCTGCTTATAAGTATAATTGTGCCCTATCCAGTTCCTCTTGCTCTCGTCGTAATCCGTTACAAGCACGACACCCCGCCATCCAAACCATTCGCTGTTTTTCATATAGGAGAGTTGCTTCATGAGTTTGGACATCTTCCTGCTCCTTTCTTTCTTGATCTGACTGGGCGGCTGGAGCATTTTACTTGCTTCGGTTATTCCGTGACTTGAAAACCTTGACACATTTATGAAGTCAGGCTTGACCTTTTTCATCAGTTCGAGAGTTTGTATGAAGTCTTCTTCCCCCTCTCCCGGATGGCCCACAATTACATCAGTCCAGACCGAAACGCGAGGAAAAACTTTCCTAAAAGCTTCAACAACCTCCACAAAATCCTCAACGGTGTGCTGTCTCTTCATTATTCTGAGCACCTTGTTCGATCCGGACTGCACAGGTAGATGTATGAACTTATAAATCTTTCTGGAACGGTAGGCACGGAGGAGATCATTGAGGATATGTCTCGCAAAATGCGGATTCATCATTCCTACTCGTATCATGTAGTAGCCTTTTACTTTTTTTGTTATTTTTTCCAGAAGTTCTGCAAGGTTCGTGCCAATATCCAGACCGTAGCATCCATTATCCTGACTTGTGAGCCAGATCTCTCTACAACCGCTGTTTACAGCTTCCCTTACATCCTCCACCACATCTTCTGGCGGGTAACTTCTCAGCTTTCCTCTGGCAAATCTCGTAGCGCAGAAAGCACAGTTACCGAGGCACCCAGAGCTTATCTGCACTATTGCTATGTTCTTGTTGATCCTTTCTCTCGGCATTCCCGTCTTTACATCCTCGCCCTCAATTAGCTCAACCCTCCTACCGGATAGCACAGCTTTGACAGCATCAATCACCCTGCTGATGACATCAGTGCCGAGCAGGGAGGCGTGAGGGTTTATTTCCTTCACCTTTTTGCCGAAGGGTTTGGAGATGCAGCCAGCGACTATGACACGATGGGGATTGAAATTCTCGGTAAAGAACTTTATCCGATAAAGCATTCTGTTAACTGTCGCGTGCTTTACAATACATGTGTTTATAATAACTATATCGGCATCTCTCCAGTCCTTGACGATTCTGTATCCGGCTTTCTTCAGCAGCCCCATCATTATCTCGCTGTCACTCCTGTTTACAGCACATCCATAAGTTTCGATGTAAACTTTGCAAGTATCCCCTTTCATGGGAGCAAGGTTGGGAAAAAAGGGTTAAATTGGTTGTGGAAGATGAAGAAATGTCATCAAGGGCAATGGTCGGAGTTCCGCCCAAAAATTTACACAAATCGTTTATTAATCGTCTTAACTAGCATTTTACTCAATATTTCGTTTTGGTTGGTGTACTCACGACCAAACTTGTGGATAGAGTTTACCATCACCAGTTCATGGTAATAAAAAATTTAAGTTTTCATTAAGTTGAAATGAAAGAGTAGTAATATAACAAACTCTCGGAGGAAGAGATATGGAAGTAATTTATCCGTCGGGTAACACCAGAATCACACCAAGCAGTATAGAGGAACTAAAGAGTCTGGCTATCCGATTAGGTTTAAATGTGGAGCTGAAGTGTAATTACGATAATGATAATAGTGTATATAGGGTATATCTATCTCTCACAGACGGTAAGGGGAATGTTTTGATGTGTGAACGCATCAATGATAGGAATCTTTCTTATGTGAAAATGGATCCCAACACAATTACCACAACCATTCACGCTCCACATAAGTTATATCGATTCCTTGATGGAATTTTCGACCTTTCAGCTCAACAGCTGACGAAACGCGTGTTGGATGAAGCAAAAAGAATAACGGGTTTCGGCGTTCGCAATGATCCGATGGACGAGCTTCTGGAGTGGTATGAACTTGTTAAAAGCGTTGAAAAAAGGTACGAGGAAATAGGAGAAGTAAAGGAGATATGTGGAAGAGTGATGGAATATGTTAGGTGCGTTTACAATGAAGCATCTGAAGGATTCAGAAATCTGCTGATGGACTCTCTCGAAGAATGCAAAAAAACGATCAGAGAGTCGTGTGTGGAATGGAACAGAAAGCTCACGGAGACCGCCAGGAGGGAAATCAAAACAATTTCAGAAGCGCAGTGCCGTATAGAAGATCGTAAACCTGTAGGTGAAAAATTAATGAAAAAACTGAAAAAATTGCAGGAGGAAGGAAAGTGTAAAATTCCGATAGAAAATCTGGAAAAATACAATATTATCAGCGAATTATTCTGTGCGAGATAAAATTTCTATCTTTATTTCCTACCAGCATTTTTCACGTGGTGTTTGGCAAGGGAAATGTATAGGGAGCTTCTGCAGGATCTGGAAAAGAATCGCGGGTTGATAATGATCGATTATGCCGGCAAATCCCCAAGGATATTCCAGGATCTGAAGCTTTCTCGGTTTTTCTGTTGTGAAGAATTATAAGACACAACACACAGATGTCATCTTCCCCTCCCGCTTTCTCCGTCGATAATGCCCTTTGCTATCAGGTGAGCCATTCTCAGACATTCGGGGACAGCAGCTCTCTTTATGCTTTTGTTTATGAACGCTCTCGCCTTCCTTTCATCACACCCATAGTACTGAAAGTAAATTCTGCCCTTTTTGTTTACCATTTCCTTTACTTCTCCCGCAGCTTCAACAGCCTTTACCCTTTCCTTCCAGTCATCCAGCCTCTTCATAGCTTTTATGAACTCCTCTCTGTCGGGCCTTTTTCTTATCACCACCACAACGGGGATTCCTGTGAGCTCGTGCAGCTCTTTTATGTTCACCATGTTAAATCCAGCGTAGGAGATGCCATCAAGAAAGATGGCGCGAAGCTGATCCCTGAAATGAGAGTAGTTTATCATTTCCGCAAACTTCTGTGTTGCGTCCATACCATCGACCTTTATCCTGCAGGATAGCACACCATCAAGATACTCCCGCCCCCTCGTTATAACTCCTACTACAAGGCAGCTCTCATCCCTTTTAAGTTGAAAAGGAGCATCATCAATTCCTATAACCCTTATTTCCTTTTTGAGGCTCATAAAAGAAGAGTCGGATGGAATCTTTAAATTGAAATCCTTCTCTGTCTGTTCCGTTTCACATTAGCGGGGATTTATGGGAATGGAAACATAAATTTTTAAATATGTTACTAATTAGTAATAATAAATTATGAGGAGGTGTGAGGAGCTCACTAACAGGCTGGCCGCGATAACTATCATGTGGTCGGAAGAGAACAGAACGCTCCCTAACAAAAACCATCATGAACTTGGTAGAACTCGGGAATCTTTTGGAAAGAGAGGATACCAACGTGATTCACAGAACGGTGATTGGCAGCTGGAGAGCCTTCAGGGCACAGGAAATCTCAGGGTTGCATGCGATCTGGAAGGTGAACTTGTACTCTACAAATATAAGAATAATCTCTTTGATAACACCTGCATACAGTATCCGTACATTCAGCAAATGATGAAAACTTTAAAAATTTTGAATACTAAAATTAGTAAAAAGGAGAAAGTTACTAAAATTCATATAAACTTAGGGTGTGGTGAACACAATGGATAATAAAAATACCACAAGTGTTTATCGTACATTAAAAATTACCGATGAAGCTTATTGTGAATTGCTTAAGGTTGTGTCTCACATTCAGCTTCGAAACAGCGGTAGGAGAGTGACGATCAGCGAGGCCATAATTGAGATGGCGAGAGCATACCAAGACACGATGGACAAATTACTGTGAACTCCATGTTCATACCTTCAATACAAAAAATCGTAAACTTTAAAAAAATTCGGGTTTATGAGGTGATGGTTATGGGTAGAAAGAAGGTCATTCCAATTAAAATTCCTGAGACTGAGAGGGATAGGATAATTCAGCAGTGGCTCAAAAATAAACTCGACGCAATGGCTAGGGGTAACTGGAAGGAGGTCGAGAGGATAAACAAGATACTCATGATGTACGGCTACAAACCAAGCAAAAAGGAACTGGAAGCGGAGATGGAAGCCTGAGTCCAAAATTACACAATGCTCAGTACTTAACTTTCTAGATTGTCTTCAATATTTTTTAATTTTTATAGTCATACAGTTTTTCTTCATGAATTTGAAAATTTACAGAAAAGAGAAGGTATCGAATGCTGTAGATCTCGGTACTGAAAAGATTTGGGAGTTGTTTAACTTGAAAAACGTGAATGTTGGTTTGGCTTATGCAGAGGTTCGAGAATCAAAAAAGCATTTTCATAAAACAACACATGAAATCTACATTGTTGTCGGAGGTACTGGAAAATTAATTGTAGGTGATGACGAAGAAATCCAGCTTAAGGAAGGGATGGTTTTACATATCACGCCGGGGAAACCACATAAAATCCGAGATGGTACTCCTCTCAAGATATATGTTGTGTCCGTCCCTCCTTGGAGCGAAGAGGATCATCACTTAATCGATTGAAACAAAATTTACAAACCAACATCCCGTTCATTTTTTCCTTAGTTTTTTCTCCTCATCCGCCACTATCATCCTTGTCTTGATTGCAACGTCTGGGCTGACTGAAATGTAATCTATATCACAATCTACCAAGAACCTCGCAAAATCAGGGTGTGTGGATGGAGCATCCCCGCATATTCCTATTTTCTTGCCTGCCTTGTGAGCCTTCTTTATCGCAAGTTCGACCATTTTCCTTACAGCTTCGTTTCTCTCATCATAAAGGTAAGAAACAAGTTCTGAATCCCTGTCAATGCCGAGAGTCAACTGTGTGAGGTCATTCGTACCTATGGAGAATCCATCAAAGTACTCGAGGAACTTTTCGGCAAGAACAACGTTCGAGGGTATCTCACACATCATATAAACTTTAAGGCCATCCTCACCTCTCTTCAGTCCGTTGAGCTTGAGCTCGTGCACGACCTTTTCCGCTTCATAAACCGTACGACAGAATGGTATCATTACACTCACATTCTTCAGGCCAAACTCGTCCCTGACCTTCTTTATGGCCTTGCACTCCAAGGCAAAAGCAAACCTGAACCCCTCTGAATAATAACGCGAAGCACCTCTCCATCCGAGCATTGGGTTCTCTTCTTTCGGCTCGAAGAGCTTACCTCCTATGAGCCTTGCATACTCGTTGCTCTTGAAATCAGAGAAACGTACAATAACTTTCTTGGGGTAGAAAGCCGCGGCGATCATTGCTATACCCTCAGCGAGCTTATCTATAAAGTACTGCTTTTTGTCATCATAACCCACTGTAAGCTCCTCAATCTTTCTTATGGTTTCCTCATCAGCCCCCAGTTCCCGCAGTTTTTCAAATTCCAGGAGAGCGTTCGGATGAATTTTTATCCAGTCGTTTATGATGAACTCCTCCCTTGCCAAACCAACTCCGTCATTTGGTAAAAAGGAATACGCAAACGCTCTCTCCGGTTCACCAACATTGAGAGTTATCATCGTTCGAGTATTCGGAATCTTATCCACGCGAATTCGCTTTATTTCATACTTAAGCTTGCCCTCATAAACCTTTCCCTTTTCTCCTTCAACGGTGCTGACCGTTACCTTCTGTCCCGTCTTAAGAACCTTCGTCGCTATACCTGTACCGACAACAGCAGGAATGCCAAGCTCTCTTGCCACTATAGCGGCATGACTCGTCCTTCCGCCTCTATTGGTAACAATTGCGGAGGCGATCTTCATTATCGGTTCCCAGTCAGGATCCGTTATGTCGGTTACAAGTATCTCCCCCTCCCGAAATTCGTGCATCTTACTTGGATCTTCAATCACTCTCACCCTACCCGTTGCTATCTTCGATCCGACAGCAAGCCCCTCGACCAGAACCTTCCCAGCCTCCTCAAGATGATAGTACTCTATCGTATTAACATCCTTCTTCGTTGAGTGTACTGTCTCTGGTCTAGCCTGCACTACGAACAACTCTCCTGTTGTTCCGTCCTTCGCCCACTCTATGTCCATTGGCTGGTCTTTCCCGAGCTTTTTGGAGTAGTGCTTCTCTATTATTATCCCCCACCTTGCCAGTTGAAGGATTTCATCATCGCTCAAACAGAAGCGGTTTCTTTCTTCCTCGCTCACCTCAACCTCTCTTGTACCGCCCCCTTCAGCATAAACGAGCTTAATTCTCTTGTCCCCAAGCCTCTTTGAGATAACGGGTCTGTAACCCTTTTCCAGAGTGGGTTTAAACACATAGAACTGATCGGGTGTGACCTTTCCTTGCACTATATACTCCCCGAGCCCGTAGCTACCATTGATGAGCACAACGTTTCTGAAACCTGTCTCCGTATCCAGTGTAAACATAACACCTGAAGAGGCGAGATCACTCCTAACCATCTTCTGCACTCCGATTGAAAGCTTCACTTTAAAGTGGTCAAAGCCCTTGTCCTCCCGGTAGGATATGGCTCTATCAGTAAAGAGGGAGGCAAAACACTTCTTGCATGCATCGAGAAGAGCATTAACACCAACCACATTGAGATAGGTTTCCTGCTGCCCTGCAAAGCTCGCATCTGGCATATCTTCAGCTGTAGCGGAACTTCTCACCGCAACATCAACAGCTTCCACACAGTACTTCTGGCTGAGCTTTCTGTAAGCATCCACAATTTCTTTTTTAAGTTCCTCAGGAAACTCGGCCTGGAGGAAAAGTTCCCTGATCTCCTTGCCCCTTCTCATTAGGTCTTCCACGTTCCTCGTATCAAGGCCTTGGAGAATTTCATAAATCTTATTCTTTATACCGGTCTTTTCAATGAAATAATCATAAGCATAAGCAGTTATCGCAAATCCGTACGGTACGTTTACACCCTGCTTTGCAAGCTCGTTGTACATCTCGCCAAGAGATGCGTTCTTTCCACCAACAAAAGGAACGTCCTTGTGAGTTATTTCATCGAACCAGAGAATGAAAGCCTTATTCTTATCCTTACCTTTTCTTCTTAGCACGGGCATAGAGGTAATAATGTAGTCTAATCTATATAAAGATTACTGAGAATGAGCGGAAGACTGTCCGGCACAAAATATATTTTCCTGAACGGTCAACAGAATATATGAAATGATCCATGCAAGACATCAATTCAATGAAAATTACAATGTGTTAAGAATATAGTGTGAGAAAGTTAAGAATACTCTAATGAAGTTTTGGAAGTTATCTGGATCTCTAAAAATGTCCCGAAAAAACTTTTAATCTAAATTGAAAAAATAAAAAACGGTGAATATTCCTGAACGAGGTTGCGATCCATGAAAACAAAAAACTTGTATGTGTATCCGATTGATAAGAAATACATAAAAAGAATTGTTACTAAGGCACCTGCTCATAAAGTTTTTAAGAAAAATGGTGTTATTGAGGATTTGACGAATGCCGTCGATTTTATCTGCGATGAGGGAACACCGGTTATGGCAGCTTTGGAAGGGGTGGTTGTTGCTGTTCGGGATGATGTCATGGAGAACTATGACGGGATAGAACCACCGACAGAAGAAGAACTGCCGGAAGAAAAACAGGATGGAAATTATGTTGTGATCAGGCACGCTAATGGAGAGTTTTCTCAATACAGCCATCTTAGGTATAAAGGTGTTCTGGTCAAAAAGGGTCAGCACGTTAGCACGGGCGAAATTATCGCTTACAGCGGAAATACAGGATGGTCACTCGAACCCCACCTGCATTTCATGGTATTCAAGTTCAGAAAGAACGGGAAAGGGTTTAGAACCCTGAAGGTGAGGTGGAAGGGGGAGTCTTAACCGATCGGTATAGGAAAAATCCATCACGAATTTTTATCATTCCATCGTAACAAACCTTCAGGAAGCGTAAATATTCCTGCTTCCCTCTCTTCCACAAAGAAGGTATGCACATCCTGTAACAAGTTTCTTAACAGCCTTTGGATTATATCCTGTGGCTGCCGCTCTTTTGACCGCTGCTAACATTGTCCTGTACACAAGCTCCTCCGTGCTGTAGGGTTTAATGAACTTGCTCGCATAAGGGTAAGCTTGACTCATTAAGTACTGCGCCTCCCCTTCCAGGATTATGCGCCTCAGCTCTGGAACCCTGCAAAGAGCATCCCTGACTTCGTAGAACAGCTCCTTCTCCTTCTTGTTGCGAAATTGCACATACTTCTCTATAATCCTCCCTATTATGTCTCTTCTGCCGCTGAATTCTGCGGCCATCTGCGCACGGTGCACCACTTCATGATAAACGGATGCTGCAAGGTCGTATTTGTTAAGAAGCGCGGGGGCAAGAGGATTTAGGTATGTAGGAGGATAACATGCGGGTCTCTCATAGTTAGAGCGAGGTGTTCGAGCTTCATTTATGCCTTTATTCCGCATAATGTCGGGCACGTAGCCCACAATATATGGTTCACTACGCAGCAGTCTATAATCAGTATATATCGGCGCTTTTTCAATTACATCTTTAATTTCGTTTTTTTCTTTCTTTAACTCGAAAAGAACCGAGGCATATATTTCTTCTGGAGTTTTAAAGTGTGCCGCCATGCAGAAATCTGACGAATGGGATTTTAAATTTGTATTTGTAAAGGTTCCCGTTATTTCTCGATGAGCAGACCTCATAAGAACAGAGCCAAAGAAACGAAAGTAATGACCCGACCTTAAGATTCATAACTTCGTGTGTTCGGTAACTTCCACAGCTCTGCCAACTTCCGTCTCATGCTCCAGCCCACGCATCATATCTTTTCTAACGATTTTCTTTGGTCTGAAAACCTCCATTGCGACTTCGGCCGCTTTCAAGGCCTTCTCTTTACTTCCACAGGTATAAATGTCCATTGCGACGTAGCCCTTTTCCGGCCAGGTATGTACGGAGATGTGTGATTCAGCAATCAAAACAACACCTGTAACACCGTGGGGTCTGAACTGGTGATAGAACTCACTTATACGGTTGACTCCCGATCTCTCAACCACAATATCTATCAGGTGTTTCACAGAAGGAACCGTAGCTATAGCTTCGGAAGGGCATCCATACAATTCCATTATGACATGCATACCCTTCGTCATCGCTATCACCCATGGCCTTCACCCAACAATATTTTTTCACAAAATAACAAATTTTTTTGTAACCTTTTTTGTAAATTTTTATTTTATACTCAAAAATTTCCATGTTATAAACAAGCTAATTTTATATGGAGTTAATTATATAAAAATTTTCTCTGACTTGATCAGAAAAAAGAGCAAATATTGTGCAAATTACTGAAATTTTTGTAATTACTCAATGAGTTCCATTTCCTCCCCGCAGCAGACGAGAGCACCACCTCCTACCTCAACAACCTCCACAATATTACCGCATATGTTGCATCTGAACTTTTGCCCAACTTCTTCAACCCTTGGCATGAGATCACCCACCAAAAATAACAGCTCAGAGTTTCCGCTTACCTCTTCCCGAACTTCTTTTCCCAGAGCTCCTGTGCTTTATCCCAGTTCCATATGCACTCTTTAATGAACTCCTCTTCCTCCTTCGTAACCCTTCTTATCATTTCTTCAACACCTCCTCAATTTCTCCATTAAGAATTACATACCCTCCCTTATAAATGTTACGGCCCGAAATTTATCCTGCATATTTCCGTGTTGGAAATATCTATTTTCGACATCGAACGTTCATCCTTTGGAGGGGAGGGGAAACAAAATTCATTTGAGTCTGTACTAATTTAGGACGGGCGTCTTGGTGGAGGACACATGGCTGGAACTAAGGTATGTGGTAAGGAATGAGTTTTCTGGGAAATCAAAGCAGGGAGTGCTTTACTGCAGACCATCGGAAAGAGAAAAAGAAGAGGCCTATACAGTTGTGCGCTCTGCGCTTTCTAACGGCGGTGTGGTGAG
>WAPT01000001.1 GCA_015520605.1 Nanobdellati archaeon | reverse complement strand
GCTTATAATTAGAACAAATTTCCCATTTATTTTCCACAATGTTCCGAAAAACTCTCACATTAATCTTTTACCCAACATGAGGCATATGACTCTTTAGAGTATATGTCTGAGAACTTTTTCTACACGTTCTTTTGATCCAACTATTTTCTATAAAAAAGCACTTGTACAAGATCAATATATTAGAACAAAAAACGCAACACTCAAAACAAGTTCGCATAATATTCGTTATGCGAACAAAACTGGACGGATGGAAAGTGGAGAGAAAAGAAGATTTTGAGAAATATAAGCTGGAAAATATTTTCCCAAAAATATAAGATGAAAGTGGGAAGAATTGACAGAATATTATTAAAATTTTCCCAAAAATAACAATATATGCCCAGAATGGAGCACGGTTTTGAAAGAGCCATCTCAGAAATCTTTTCAGGCTTTTTAATTGGTGTTTTGATACAGATCCTCTCAGAGATTAAAATAGTGCCTTATAATATTCATGATTATATTCTTTCTTTAAAGCTAATCGAGTTTCTTGGTCTTGTCTCTCTGGTATATGTGACGCCTTACTGGGGAACCGGATATTTAATTGGATGGTTGTTTGGGGTATATATTATGGCGAAAGCTGGATTGCTGGGGATATCTGAATTAATTTTTTATTTTGTGATTCCATTGATTGTCTTACTTGCCAGATTTGCGAAACTTTGAAAATTTATTGTAGAAGCTTCAACGATTCGCACAATTTTTCAAAACTTATAATATCTTTCTTCCAATCAAGATTGTATGTCAGAGTTGTTATGTCATTTCCAAACTTTTCAAGCGCGCGTTTTGCAAAATCCCGCGCAATTAAAACTCCTCTCAAACACTCATTACCCAACTCAGAAACATAATATTTTAGTTGTTTGAAATCATTTTCTGAAGCCTTTCCAAGTTTGACTTCTATCACAATTTTCCTTGAAACTCCTATTGGTATTGCTTCTTTGATCAATATATCTACATGTCCTTCTGGCAGCGCTTTTTCACTTAAGACTTCAAGGTTGTTTATATCCAATTCGTCTATTTCACAAATCTCTATGAGATTTTTCAAGTTAGGGTTTTCTGATAAGTATCTCTTTATTAGCGCTTGTAGAATGACTTCCTTAAATGAAGATACTTCGGGTGGATTTTCATTTTCTTTCCTCAAACAGAATTTAAGTTCAAAGGTTTCGTATTTTGGCATTTCTAAAATATCTACACTCCTTTTAATGACATTACCTACTTGAGAAACATTATTGAAGTGTGGTTTGATCCGCTTGAAAATGCGTTTTCCTGTATCCTCCACGTAAAAGCAAATTTTCAGCTACATAAGCAAACTCGTTTCTTATGAGGGGCTCTTCAAACTGCCTTACTGGTTCAAGATACAACCTAAAGGAAACCAATATGTTCTATTTGATGGTTTGAATGTTATTGGTTTCCATGGTGGAAGGTCTTTAGCGTTTCGTATTGCTTCTTTTTCCTTGACCCTATAGAGATTGTGTGCTCGCGCACCATAAAGAAATGAAACGAAATCCCCCTCATTTATTTCCACGTATGCCCATGCGCCATTAATACTATTTGTAAGCCCCGCCAAAGCGAATTTCTTACATAGTTCTAGATTCTCCCTATTTGATACTGATATTAGAAAATAGTTTGGTTTATTCATAATTAAGAAAAGTTAATAAAAATCCTTATAAATATCACCTTCTCTCGATCTATTCATGATGAAATATGGTGTTTTATACTGCGTTTGGGATAGTGAAAACGTTATAAAGTTCTCTGAAATTATTGAAACAGAAAACATAAAGGAAGCAATCGAAAAAACAGATAGGAATTTGGAATTAAATGTCATAATCCCACTTACAAAAGCGAACAAAGAACATCTTAAAAGATTACTTGAATAAAACAAGAAGCGTTATTCATCCTATCCTCAAAACCTCAAACTCAATAATGTTCTGCGGGTATGTGAAATGTAAGCCGTAGCCAAAGCATCTAGGCGAATGTAGAAAATCACATACTTATTGTTAGTGATTTTGTGATGGAGGATAAGAGGTGAAGCACCACACTGTTGAACGAAACGGCGTCATCATATTAATCCAAAATAAATCACTCCTGAAATATCGTTTTTAAATTTGAATTCCCTGTGTTTTAGATCTTTCAATAATCTAGATATTCTTTGCAAATGCATTCGCCAATTTTCATTATTATGAGTCACAGGGAAAACTACGAATAAAATTGCCTTATTAGTATAGGTTGATGATTTCAATTTTTCAATATCTTCGAGTATACCTTTGACATTTTTAGTAATTGGACGTATTTTGTTCTTAACGTTTTTGTATCGGTAGTTAGTATTGATAGTTTTAAGCTCTATTGCCCAATTATTAAATGTGATGTCAATCCTATCTTTTTCTGGGGTGACTGATGGAAAGTATTTTGATAAACTCTCACATAGTTCTACTTTGAGCCAACCTTCAAATTTTGCTCTCTCCTTAGCAAATACAGCTAATCCGTCGTTATTTTCTAGTTTCGGTATTATTTCTCTGAAAACTATTTCCACTACTTTTTCAAATGTTGTTCTCATAATATCGCCTCGGAGCATGACACTCGTTTCTTAACCACTATTTTCCGAAAATTCCACAAATTCAGCATCCTGCTCCACAAATTTCTGCCATGCTTCCTCTTTGCTTTCAGCGTTGCCGATCCATCTTACTGTTACATCTTCTCGTTCTATTGCTTCATTTTTGCTGTTCGCATATTCTATCGCATGCGGCGGAACACAAAGGATCATGAACTTTGCCATGAATTTTTCTTCCTCTTCAAACCTTTTTAAACCATCTTTATCACCTTGTCGAAAGAGAAAAAGATAACAAGTAATTTAGGGCTTGAGACTCTGAAATAAATTTATATTAGATACATGCTAAATAGAAACTATGTCTGATGGGGGACTTTTGAGAAAAGTGAATGAGATAGATAAAAGGCTAAACTTTTTAGTGGAAATTATTAGTGATGCGTTTTTGACACATGAGGAATATCTTCTTTTGAAAGAAGCGGATGAGATAGTAAAGAAAGGAGAAGTAGATAAAAAAGCAGTAAAACTGGATGAAGTTTAATTTTGCAGCAATATACAATCCTGCATTTTCGTTAACATTTATTAACAACAGAAACTAGTTTTTATTTTATGTTTGAAGTGGTTTTACACAAAAAGGCAGTTAAGTTCATGAAAAATTTGGAACCAAAAACCAAACAAAAAATAAAACAAAAAATTAAAGGAACTTGAAAATATTCCTCCAGATGGTTTAATTTGAGCACTTAATGAGCAGTATCTTTACATTGGTTGAAGAATTTACCACTCTCGCATATAATCCAACAAAGCAGCACACTTCCATTCTTTATGTTGTTTATATCTCTCCATCTGGATTGTGGTATGTCATACAAAAAATTTGTATGTGGTGTATGTGATAGTTTTAAGACCTGTAGTGTCGATGTCAAAGGTTAGGTAGGGTGTGTTGCATCTCATACTGAATCGCGATAATTTAGCAACTCACTTCATTTTTATCAATCCTATGAACAGCTTCCTGTTTAGCCAGAAGTGGATTAAAACTAACAAGATGAACACGAATCCTATTTGTGTATGTAACATACCCCACTTATACTTATTTATTCCCAGAAAGCTCCAGTACTTACTTCCGGGCCCGGATGGAGCTATGTAGAGCACAAACCCACTAAGAGTAAGGATGACAAAAACAGCAATCAGTACTGTGTCGACCACAAGCCTGATCTTTCTCATATCCATTAGGTTCACCCCCCTATTATAATTTCACATCCAAAACTCATACTTCTCTAGGTGTTCGTGAGTCTCCTTCTTTCTTAAGTCAACCTCCTTTTCCTTATCGGATACAATCTCTCTTTCGAGCTTGTCCTTCACGATTTCAAACACATCTATAGCGTTAAAACCCTCGTATTTTGCAACATAAACCTTGCCTGGTGTTATCAACCTCAACCTTATCAGGAATCTTCTTGCATCAGGCCTTGTTGCTTTCAGCTGCTTGAAGTGCACGGTCAGCATTGCTTCATCGAACATCTTTTTCACAAGTTCCATCAGACTTTCAATATCCTTCCTTATGTGTTCCATCTCGAAAGCATCGACCTTATCATAGTCTCCTGCCATCTGCACGATGTAATTCTCTTCCTCAGGCACTTCTGCATACTTTATCAGAGCTTCCAGCAAGTCCCTCTTGGTGATTATTCCGATGGCCTTGCCTTTCTCATCCGTGATCACAACCCCCGAAATATCGTGCTGTTTCAGGAGCTCCACAATATCTCTTAGAGTGGCATTAGGAGTTACCGTAATGACCGGCGAGCTCATTATCTTACTGACGGGAGCAGAAAGCGGATGAACCTTCTCTCCTTTCAATTCACCCCTCCTGGCCCTCTCTCTGGGAATAAGGAACCTTGTGACGATGTCATGCATGGTGACTATACCCACAACCTTACCCTCGTCTATAACCGGAGCTCGGGAAATATTGTTATCCCTGAACATGGCCAGAGCTTTTCCTATGCTGTCTGTAGGCAAAAGTGTTATTAGGTGTGTGGTTGCATAATCTATGGCTTTCTCATTTCCGAACTCTTTCTCCACAACCTTCACAAGAAGATCAATATCACTTACTATACCAATAACCACATCTTGATCCTTATCGAAAACGGGCACAGCCTGAACATAATTCTCAACCATTTTTCTGGCGATCTCCACCAGAAGAGTATCCTTATAGGCTTTGGGAACATGTCTCGCAAGTGTCTTTACTTTGGTTTTGGTGGGATCAAGCCTTGACCTGTAGATCCACCTTTCGGACAGAATTCCAACATAATTTCCATTTGAATCCACAACAACAATTACATCGGGCTCCCTCTCATCGAAAATATCTATCGCTTTTGAAATCGGATCGTTTTCCTCCATTATCACGAAGTTTTTGTTCATAACATCCTTGGTAAGCAGTGTTTTTACCATCTTTTATCACCTCGCCGATAATGATGGAGCTCTGGTAAGGAACGTTTAAATAAATTTCAGAATATGCGAATGCACTACAAGGATGTGGATCTAACAATAATGCCGTCATCGGTTATTTCCATGGGGAATGTACCGTTTTTGTGGTTTGTTCTTCTCATTTTTCTTACTTCTATGTTCCTGAACACACCCTCCCCTATCCCAAGGTAATAAAGAACTACGACACCATCGCAAACGAATTCCTCCACACCAAATCTACTGAGTTGGTTGGAGTTTTCGGGAATTTCGGTTGAGAGAAGAATGGTCGCACCGGTGGATTTAACGCTTTCTATGAGTTTATACAGGATTTTTCTTATTTTGTAGAGATCATTAACGTAAAGACCGAAAAGTGCTGTGGAGTCTATCGCCACCCTCGCATAATTATTCATTTTTATCATGTCTGCAAGTCTGTTCGCCAGATCCCCGAGCTCGAATGGATCAAAGTACTCTATGCGAAGCTGTCCGTTTTGCTCGTAGGTTTCGAAGTCCCACCCAAAAACAGCAGCATCACCTTTTATCTCTTCAGGAGTTTCTTCAAGTGTTACGAAAAGACAGTTTTCCCCCCTCTTAAGACCTTCCCATATGAACTGACTCAGAAAAGTAGTTTTACCAGTACCTGTACCTCCAGCCACTAGGATCGCACTGCTTTTGGGAAAACCACCCTCCACCAATTCATCCAATCCAGGAATCCCAGAGGGAACCCTTTCAATGGGAACCTTGCTCATATCGACCACACATATCAATTAGATTTTTTCTTTTTTAATTTTTTCAATTCAGAACGGGATGGCATTTTTCCTATTCCAAGCATCTGTGCAGCTTCTATCATTTTTATTATTCCCGTAGTAAAAAGGATTCCAAATATAATAAAAAGTACCATAAACACCTTGAAAGTCCCGTATTCGGACCAGACCTCGACTCCAAAATAGGTTATCATGCTTCCAACCAGCAGAATATAGGAAGCAAACACAAACACAGCAAACGCTTGTTTGAATATTTTAAGTTTGAAAGTTCTGTATGCTTCAAGAGAAATATAAATAAGTGCGACCGAAATGGCGATAGCAACCAAAGTCACGCCGCCGAGTATCGAATTACTTATCATGTTTTCAACCATATAACGAGTACTTTAATCATCTTTAATATATTATATTGATTTTGGTTAAATTTATAAATCAATTCTGTAGAAAACAATGGTGCTGAGACTTTAACGAGATTCGTTAGAAGTTTTACACGAGATTCTGAAAATTTTTAAAAAAGAGAACAGAACATGCAATAATTTTGTTGTTTTTAAAATGACTTTATTTTTTGAAAAATAAGTGGAGCCCGGGGTGGGACTCGAACCCACGACCACGAGTTCTCCAGCACGTGGCTACGAGATTCACGCTACAAGACTCGCGCTCTACCAACTGAGCTACCCGGGCACCACAGAAGCCCTTTCCTTCCTGATATAATAAAACAATATGCCAAACCTTTAAAATTTTTCATTTCTTGTGCCAGATCCCACCACCGCAAGAGCGTGAGCAAGTTTGAACATCACATACCGAAGCAGAAGAAAAGTCGTGAAGCAGGTTATGAAAGATTTCATCACGAACTTATTAATCGTGTTCCCCAGCCTTTATGTAAACTATCATGTTCGCAGCAATCTATATAAGGAATGCCACCATGAAAAAAGGTGTCCTTGATTTTCCTGTATGTACTGTTGGAGTGTAAAACATAGGCAGCAGACTTCCCCATCCCCCCATACGTTAATATTTTAACCTTCAATCACTTTTTCTTTTTGTTCTTTTTGTACAATCGTTCGACAATAATTTTCTTACCACACTCCTTACACTCTATTCTGTATGGCCTTCTCTTGAAGACAGCTTCCCCTTTTTGTTCCTTACCACAGTAAGGACAAAGTAGAAAATAGTGGAATTTTTCCTCACCTTTTCTACGATAGATTATAACCATTCCTGTTTTTTCTCCATTGTCGTTTACCAGCGTCCTTCTCGTGAAGTAATCCAACTCTTCTATTGGAGGTAGCTTCATAAACACATGTTTTGACCCGAAGCCCTATTTAAAGATTTCCCTTACTCGAACATGTTTGATGAACATTTTTATTTTGTTAAAAAACAATACGATAGTTTATGCGAACTCAATCAAAATATCTCGCAAGAATGGAATCCGAGTTGAGGTTACGTGGCTTCACAGAAAATACGATCAAAAGCTACTTGATGCACGTAAAAAACTTTTTGAAGAAAGTTGGAAAGAATCCAGCAAAGATCACGGAGGAAGACGTTAAGGACTACATATCTCAAAAAATGATCGAGGAGGGGTTGAGCACAAGAACCATAGCATGCATAATGGCCGCATTGCGCTTCTTTTTCTCCGAAGTTATGAAGAAGGAGGATGTTGTGAGATTCAAACCACCAAAACAGGAAAAGAAGCTGCCCACCGTTCTCACCAAAGAGGAAGTGAGAGCGCTGATAGATGCTGCGGAGAACATAAAACATAAGGCGCTGGTTGAACTTCTTTACTCCTCTGGCTTAAGAATAAGTGAGTGTCTCAACTTAAAAGTCAAGGATATAGATTTTAACAATTTTGTTGGGGTTGTGAGAGGTGGTAAGGGAAAAAAGGATAGAATATTTATCATATCAAAAAGAGTTGCGGAGGATCTCCAAACTTTGATAACCATGGAAAATAAAAGCTCAGAGGATTACATTTTTACCGGAAAAGACAGAAACAGACCGATGACACCCAGAGCTGCACAGAAAATCATATCGAACCTTTCAGCTGTGGCGGGAATAACAAAAAATGTAACCCCACACGTTCTGAGACACAGTTTTGCCACACACCTTCTGGAGGCGGGCGTCGATATAAGAAAGATTCAGGAACTGCTCGGGCATGCCAATCTAAACACAACTCAGATCTACACCAAGGTATCTGCTAAAGAGCTTATGAAAATAAAAAGCCCTCTTGATGAAATGGATTGAAAAACACTAAACTATTTTATTCCATCGACTTTCTTAAAAAGTCTCATGAGTTCATCAAGGAGATTCGCGATCTCTTCCCCGACTTTAGTCAATTTTATGTAGCGGGTTCTTCCTTTCTTTTCAGACTCCACAAGCCCCTTGTTTTCAAAAATATCGATTATTTTCATTGTGTGAGAGTATGTACAATCCGCATACTTGGCTATCTTCGTTGTGTATGACGCTCCGCCATTGTTCCTGATACCAAGTAGCATCTTTACCGGCTTCTCATGAAGTAAAATGTTTGTGAGAGAGACTTCGTCCATTTTTCACCACCAATTTGCTGATGGTTTTCTGTCAGTTTATTTCATATTTAGGTGTATGGACATTTTTATATGTTTTCATGTTTTTTAATTATATTTTATTATTTATATTTTGTATAATCTTTTTTGTTTTTTAAAGTTTTTATGACCTTAAAATTATGTACTACCACAAATAAATAAACTGCAAAAAAACTTACAAGAAGACTCATCGCCATTTCTTCGGATTCAATGCACAGGAAGTAAAGTATTGTAAGCACCACCACAAGATCAATTAGCTTAAATAGAATGAAATCCTCCTTGTTGTGTTTCAGCAAAAATCGCGCGAATGGGTTTAGTTCAGCCCCGCATCCCAATCTACGCACCACGATAAGTGTCTCTACAGCATCCACGATCCACAACACCACTATCAAAATAAATAAAAACCCAAACAACATTGTGGTCTATATACAAGCTCTAAATTAAATACTTTCTGCTTTATGTTGCCTCAAGTCAGATTGTAGTATCCTGCCACGATCACAAGCAGAACCAATGTGAGGAAGAGAACCACCGCAATCTCAATATAATCGTCCCTTTTAAGACCCTTTTGATGCGAGTCTTTATCGTCCTCATCACCCATATCTAAATTTCACCTTTTTAAATTATTTAAATATAATAGCCCCGCCAGGATTCGAACCTGGGTCAGCGGGTCCAAAGCCCGCCATGCTTACCACTACACCACGGGGCTACCAAATATATATATCTTTTCCTTCCCCGAGAAATTTTTATGGTTTACGTAGTTAAAATGAACGGTGAACGCGAGGAGTTCCGAGAGGACAAAATAATCTCTACCGCCATAAAAGCAGGGGCTCCAGAATCCCTGGCGGAAGAGATAGCAAGAGGGATCGAAAGGAGAGCTTATGACGGGATAACTACAAAGGAAATTTTGAGGATGGTCAAGGAAGAACTCAAGAAACACGACCCTCATCTTGCGAGGATTTACACGCTAAAGGATGCGATTGCTTCTCTTAACCCCGATATTCACGAATTTGAATGTTATGTGGCTTCTCTTTTCAGGTTGCGCGGCTACAGGGTTAAGAGAAGCCCGGAACCAAAACCTGAGGGAAAGTGTGTGGAACACGAAATAGATGTTCTGGCCGAAAAAAATGATAAAATCATCATTGTGGAGTGCAAGCATCACTACAGGGAGAGAACATTTACGGGGCTTGATGTGGTGATGCGACAACATGCTAGATTAATAGACCTGAGAGAAGGATGGGATCTAGGGAAGAAAAACGCCATAAATCCATCTGAAGCCTGGGTGACGACAAACACAAAATTTTCGGATCACGCTATTAGATACGCGAAGTGCAGAGGCATCAAACTTCTGAGTTGGAGATTTCCCGAAGGACATAGTTTTGCGGACTGGGTAAATGAGATGAAAGCATATCCACTCACAGTAATCAGCATGCCTTTGAGAGATAGGAGAGCGCTTATTCCTCTCGGGATATGGAACGTTGTTGACTTTATGAAGGCTGACGATGATACCTTGAAGAGAGCAGGCCTTAAAGAGTCCGCAATAAAAAATTATAGAAAACGGGTGTTGGCGATCTCTCAACTGTTGAAGGGTTGAGCATTATGGCCAAACCAAGACCCACAAAAAGGAAGAGAGGGAGGAGGGAGGTGGATAAGAACGAAAGGAAGGATTTGTATTTTTCCCTACTCATTGCATTCATGCTGACATTTTCGGTTTTCGCCGCGGCTTATAGCGGTGGTATGTTTGCACACTCAAAAAAACAAAAACTTCCATCAAACTTAGAGATAAACAGACCACTTTCAGCTGAGGAGATCAATTACATTCTTTCGAATGGCAAAGCTGTGCTTGAAGTCATCGTGCCAAAGAATTGCAGCGAAGAATGCATGTCCATATATAATCAGTCCGTGCAGCTTATTAGGATATTCTACCCCATCCTATATCTTTCCACCTATGGGGGCAACGTCTCCAACATAGTCCTAAATCTTTATACTCCCTTAGAAACAATAAAAAACGCATCCAACATTACCGTTATTGAAAACTACCTGTGTAGTATAGTTAACCCAAAACCAACTATGTGTGTTTTAAATGAGATAATTGGGAATTCAACTGAAGAAACAATAAAAAACGCATCCAACAAATGAAAAACTAAATAGAGCTAATAAATATTAAATTTAATAAATATATTAAAAAATTTAAAAAATAAAAAAGGGTTGCTGTTCTCCTTTAAAATCCTCCGAACAGCGCACCAAGACCTGCTGCAGCCTCCTCCTCCTTCTTGCCCTCATCTTCCTTTTTTTCCTCTTCCTTTGCTGGGGCCTCACCGCCGGCTGCTGCTGCCTCGCCAGCCGGAGCAGCGGCAACAGGAGCTCCCACAGCGATGGTCGGCGCTTTGCTTATCGCTTCCTCAATGTTCACTTCCTCCAACGCTGCCACGAGCGCTTTTATCTTTGCCTCATCTGGCTGTATCCCTGCAGCCTTCACAATTTTCTTTATATTATCTTCGTTTATCTCCTTCCCTGCTTTGTGCAGGAGTAGAGCCGCGTATATGTACTCCATCTTTAACTACCCCCTTATCATTTTTTTATCTTCAACCGCTTCATTTAAAGCCATGGCTTCAAACTGCGCCTTCTGAAGGAGCATTTCGATGACTTCCTTTTCGTATATCACGGCGTTGTAAGCAAGGTTGAGCGCGTGCTGTGTAGCCTTAACAAGCTTAATCTCAACGACCTCTCTTGCTGGATAGTCTATGTTGTAAGCAAGGTTGAAGGACTGCTGCACAGCCTCGATAATCTCATTCTCATACTCTTCAGCGCTGACATCAAGCACGTCATGTGTGTACACAACCCCATTCTCCCACGCTCCTACAAGCTTAAGCCCTATGGACGATGCCTTTATTCCGAGCTTCATGAGCACGTTTGCAACCTTTTCGTCTATAACGTCTCCGGGGTCGAGTAGCTTACAATCCTCTTGTACAACTATATCTTGCCCTTGAATTGAGGCTTTTATACCAACTGATTTGAGATCGCTGATTATGGGCCCCGGTGGGAGTCCCGTTGGACCTGCAGGAACGACAACCTCTCTCTCAGCCCTTTCTCCTGACTTTGCGAAAGTCGGGGTTCTCTTCTTCTTGAGCAATTTAAACAGACGGAAAGGATTATCATCGGTGAGAAGTATTGCTGGCATTTTAACATCCAGCTCGAGGAGCTTTTTGAGATTGGACTTATTGGCTTCTCTGATTGCACGCTCAAGTATGCTTTTTTTCTCAACCCTTATTATAGCTTTCCCTCTCAGTTCTTTCCTTATCTGCTGGAATGGATCTGACGGCAAACCGTAAATATCTATGATCCCCACAACCCCGTACTTCTTTATGAGGTCAGCAAGTTCCTTGACCCTCCTTATTTTTTCTTCCTTTACCATAGGGCAACGACCTTAAAGCTCATCCACTTTAACTGGAGATCCCATCGTGGTCTTGATATATATGCTCTTTATATTTTGTTTTCCAGCTGGCAACTTCTGAATAACAGCATTAATCACAGCTTCGAAGTTCTTTTTGAGGTCCTCATCGCTCATGTCTTCAGTTCCTATCGGACACTGGATAAGCGGGCTATCTTTAAGTACAACTCTTATGCTTCTCTTCAGCTTCTCAATTATGGACTTTATATCTGCTTGAGGTGGAACGGGTTTTGGCATCTTGTTACGTGGACCCATGAACCTACCCATAGACTTACCTATCCTTGCCATCAGTTGCGGTTCAGTAAGGAAAAAATCGTTTCTTTTGACGAGTTTCTTTATAGCCTTCTTGTCCTCCTCTATTTTCTCCAGCGTTTTCTCATCTACAACTTCATCCGCAAGCTCCTTGGCAACCTCAGCCAAACTCTTCCCAATAACACAGACTCTCACGTTTTTACCTCTGCCTGCTGGTAGAGGAATCTCCAGTACGAACCTGTTAGAGGGGTTTTTGACATCAACATCTCTTAAATTTATTATAAGGTCCACCGTCTGCACGAATTTCCTCTTCTTGCTGTTCTCTCTCATTTTTTTCAGAGCTTCGTCAATATTCATTGGCATCACTCCTTCAGGAGGTGATCATATCTACCCTCATCTATCTCCTTCAGCACTTCCTTTGGATGTTTGCCCTCAACCGTAACTCCGCATGAGATACATGATCCGACTATGCACTTCACAGCTCCCTTAAGCGTCTTAGCAAGCATGCTATCCCTCTTCATCCTCGCTATCTTGACAACCTGTTCCATGGATAGGTTTCCTGCCCACTCCTTACCCGGCTCCTTAGCTAGTTTCTCAACACCGAGCTCTTTTTTTATGAGCTGAGAGACTGGAGGTGATCCCACTTCCACTCTGAACTCCTTTGTATCGGTATCAACTATGATCTTGACGGGAACTTTCATTCCTGCAAAGTCCTTGGTTTTGCGATTTATCTCATCTATGACTTCCTTTATGTTTACCTTCAGCTGGCCCAAAGCCGGGCCGAGAGGTGGAGCTGGTGTTGCTTTTCCTCCTTCCACCAGTGCTTCAACGATTTTCTCTGGCATAACTCTCACTCTTCCTTTATGACCTTAAGCAGATCAGCCTTTATGGTTATGGGGATTGGCACTGCGGAATCTATAAGTTCTATCTTCGCCTCTCTTTTTTCCTCATCAACCTTTATTACCTTGGCTTTCTCCCTCTTGAACGGACCACCAATTATCTCGACTATGTCCCCCTCCTTTATCTTTATTTCGGGGGCTTTGGCTTCAAGGAAGTTCTCGATATCTTCTATTTTGACCTCCTTTTCTATGAGTCCTCTAACGTGAGGTACGCCCGTGACGAGCTTTCTTACCTCATCGATGTTATTTCCCTCGATGAATATGTACCCCTTGAGTTCCGCAGGCGCGAGTATCGCCTTTATCCCCAGCTTGTTAGCCTTAACTTTCGCTTCAAGGGAATCCATAACTATTTTCTCCCTTCCTATAGTGATTCTGGCAGTAAATATGACCATCTTCTCACCCAAACAGACTTACATTCTTATGATTCCATAATTTGAGAGGAGCACGAAGATCGCAAATATTAAATATCCTATCGCACCTATGAGTGTCATTCCGAGAAGCGTTATTTTGATGGTGAGTTTGATCTCCTCCAAGCTGGGTTTTTTCATTATTTTAAGCACTCTGATACACTGGTTCACGAACGATATTATTTTCTCCTTCATCCCCATGATTTCTCCCCGATGCCATTTACGTCCCAAGAATCCGCCCCTCCTGCCCCAGCGGGCAGTACGGCGGGCGATAGGCAAGTTTATTGTGGTTAAAATTTAAAAATATTTATAAAAGGCAAGAACACGAACTCCGGATTTTCGACATCTCAATACTGTACACGAGCGACACACTTAAAAATGTTGCTACCGGAATTTCCTAAATGGCATGCCTTCAAAAAGTTACGATGTCCTTATTGTAGGTGGTGGTTTATCGGGATTAGTTGCAGCCTTAGAGCTTGAAAAGAGCTTGAAAATAAAGATAATTACTCCATCTGTGTTATCGGTCCGGAAAAATATCCAAGACCGAATAACGGCAAGTTTATCTTTTCTTTAAATGATGAAATTCGCGCAAATCCTGATTATAGGAGACCCGGTGGAGAACTGCAGGATCATTTTTACAGAAACGGCAGGGTTGATGAGTTTCTGAAGCTGGAGGAAAAAGCCAAGGACTCGCTTTACAACTGGGCGAAGGAAACTGGAATAAACTATAATGAGTATCCGGATACGGAAAAACGTGAGGAAATAGAAAGGTTTGTGAGAAATGCCATAAAAAGGGAATAAGCGTTACTATCTCTGATGTTATATTTATAGGTGGAGTTAACAGCACGTGTGTCCTTTTGAATAGCCTTTATGACCATCTAAAGAACGAGTGTTCTAATGTCGATGTTGTGAATGGATTCGTGAGGAGGGTATCTCCTGAGAAGAACTGTGCTGTGCTTGAGAATGGTGATAAAGTGAGATACAGAGATGCGGTCTTTCTTGCGTGCGGGAGGGAGGGTATAACAAACGGTATGTTCGATGAGCTTAAAGCGCAAGGCTATATAAGAGAGGAAAACGGTGAAAAGAGCCTGCTCGGTGGTGTGGTTCTCGAGGCCACAGAAACAATATTCCCCGAGGCTATGAGTTATATGTGCGAGCCCAAACTCACCCTGATAAGCGGAAGAAGGGACGATGTCGTCCGTACTTATGGTTATTATCCTCACGGAAGAGTTGCGGTGGTGGATTACGGAAATGGCATCAGATGTGTAAACGGCATAATGGATGAAAACAAGAAGAGTGACAACACAGTGTTAGGGATCGTGACAGAAATCAGGTTCATCGAACCGTTCAACGACACACACCTTTACGGAAAGAGGCTCAGCGAGAACACGCTTATGCTCGGCGGTGGTAAGCCCATAATACAGAGGCTGGGCGATTACGAGAAAGGCAGGAGAAGCACGGAAAAAAGAATAAAAACAACAGACTTGTCCGACCTACCCTCACGTTCAATGATATGACTCCTGGAGATATAAGTTTTGCATATCCCGATAGAGTTATGGATAACATATACGACGGCATAAAGAAGCTGGATGCTGTTATCAACGGGCTTGCGGAACCATCAACTTTAATGTATGCTCCCTTAATAATTCTGAAGCCGTCCAGAATAAATGTCGACCCCTTCACGATGAGGCTTAAAACAGATAGAGTGGAAAGCGAAATCTATGTGCTTGGTGATATGAACGGAATATGTAGGGGTAATGTGGATGCTATCATTTCCGGCATAATTGCTGCTGATTCTTTCACAAAAAATAGAAATAAGAGGAATGTTGACGAGGAAATCAGATGAAATCTATGCCGAGCTTCCTTTCTATGTCCTTCTTTTTCTCCTCACTGAACGGTCTTTCAGGCCCGTAGATCTGTGGGCTCTGCACGCCAGTCACTATGACCATCACCCTCAATGATTCTCCCAGGCTTCTATCTATCTGTGCACCCCATATAACCTTTGCGTCAGGAGAGAGTCTTGAGGTAACGGCGTTAACAACCTCCTTTGCTTCTCTAAGCGTCAGGTCCTGACCACCAACAACGTTGATGAGGGCACCTCTCGCACCCTCTATGTCAACATCGAGCAACGGGTTGTTAAGAGCTTTCTGCACGGCTTCATAAGCCCTGTTTTCGGTGTCGCTCTGACCCATACCTATAAGAGCAAGACCCCCGCTATCCATCACAGCCTTTATGTCAGCAAAATCAAGGTTAATTAACCCCGGCTTCGTAACAAGCTCGGCTATACCCTTCACAGCATTTACCAGTATCTCGTCAGCAACCTTAAAAGCTGTATTTATAGAGACGTCAGGCACGATCTCGAGTAGTTTGTCGTTTGGTATGACTATGAGGGTATCAACAACCCCCTCCAGCTGTTCAAGCCCCGTTTTCGCATTTGCAGCTCTGTGCGCTCCCTCCATGGAGAACGGGAGGGTCACTATTGCAACTGTTAGCGCACCAAGCTTCTTGGCTATTTCAGCTATGATCGGTGCTGAACCAGTTCCAGTACCCCCACCCAGACCGCATGTTATGAACACCATGTCCGCTCCTTCAAGGGACTTCTTTATTGTCTCTTTGGATTCTTTGGCTGCAGCCTCTCCTATCTTTGGATTGGCCCCAGCGCCAAGCCCCCTTGTGATCTCCTTTCCTATGAGTATCTTAACATCCGCATCGGTGTACAGAAGATCCTGCGCATCGGTATTTATCGCTATGGTCTTCACACCCTCAACTCCAACTTGCATGAGCCTTGAGATCGTGTTGCATCCGGCTCCGCCAGCTCCAACAACGACAATCTCGGCCTTCCTGGTCTTCAAAAGTTCTTCAAGCTCGCCATTCGCCTCCGTTTTTTGTCGAGCATGAGCCTCAACTTCAGGTTTAGAAGATCCTTCAACATCCTTAATATCCTGCACCATCTTGCATCACTCCCCGGTGAGTATTGATTATGTCTTATAATCATGTCTTAAATTTTTAAGTTTTAGGTTGTTCCTTTTCGTTTTTCGATTTTTCATTATCCTTTGATTCAGAATCCTCACGCATCTCGGCGCTTCTCCCATCTGCTCGAGTTTCTTTCTTTTCACCCTTTTTCTCTTCTTCACCACCCATTATAATTTCAACGCTTTCAACCTCTTTCACGTATTTCGTTATTTCTTCCTTTATCCTATCTGCTATCTGTTTTGCAATGATCATCTTAACCTTAATTGTCGCTTTCTTACCCTCGATCTTAACATCAAACCCATCATCCGGCATGAAGGTGTGATACTTAAAGATGGCCTTAACTTTTTCAGTAGGATCCGTAACTTTCCTTATTACCTTCAGTTCGTACTCAACGCTCTTTCCCGCAAGAGGGTGATTGAAATCGACCACAACTCTCCCAGAAGAGACACCCACAATTCTACCTTCAACATTATTGAAGTAAAGAACCTCCCCCACTCTAGGTGTTATTCCCCTTTTCCTGAACATCGCAAGAGAGAAAACCTTAACAAGTTTCTGATCCCTTCTGCCGAATGCCTTCTCGGGCGGAAGCTCTATGACTTTTTTATCGCCTTCCTTCATTGTGAGAAGAGCTTCATCCAGCCCTTCTATAACGTGTCCAGCTCCTACTACCACAGTTATGGGGCCGTACCTCGTGTGTTCAGAGTATATTCCTGTTTTTTTTGCAACTTCTTCATCAGTGGTGTCAAACAATTCTCCGGAACTCTTAACCCTTCCCGTGTATTCTATTTCCACAAAGTCCCCTTTTTCCATAGAGCACCACGTTGCAAATGAAAGCGAAGGTGAATAATTTAAAAGATGGGTAAAATTTAAATAAGCATGTCGGATTGGGTCGCTGAGCTTGATGTTGAGAAAAAGAAGCAGCTCGTATCTCTTCTCTCAAGAATTCAGAGATATGAGAGTGTTTACCAGCATGCTGAGGAACCGGCAATAGCACAGATCTGGGTGACTCTGCTTGAGCTTTCCAGCAGACTCGAAAGGCTGGAAAAAAAGGTCAGAAAACTTGAGATAAAGCTCGCATCCGTTTCCTCAGGAAGTCTGGTGGAAGACCTCAAAAATTACTGAAGGGTTAAAGTGCGCGGGATGGTTTTGTGGATGGTTGAGGAAATCCAGCTTCTCAAGCTCTTTGGCCAGTCTGTACATGGATTCGTCCTTTCCGATCTTTAAAAATTCGTGAGCCCTGCTTCTGACGATTTTTGGTTCAGGTACGTTGTCGTAAGCCTCGTTTTTGACTATCTTGGGTTGAAGATACTCCTCAAGAATGTAGTAACACGCACCTTTCATCTCCCGGTAGGGCTCATAAATGCTGGAGAATGCTGAGGAGACCCAGTTGGCAGTAATCAAAAGCTCCCTTCCGCTGTTCACCATCACGTGTCCATAATCGGGAGGTATTATGATCTTGTCACCCCTCTCAGCTTTTATAATCAGCGCATCCACCACTTCATATTTGTTGCGCACCTTCTGGATTATGAAGTAACACTCCCCATGGATAACCTCATACAGTTCTGGATAGCTGATCCTCGCACCCGGAACTATGGGATGATAATGTCCGACCGTCTTGTTGTATTCCTTTGGCCCGGAACCAAAGCGGAGGGGAAGCATTATGGTGATATCATACCTCAGCTTGTGATTAGCGATGTTAGCGCGATCTTCCTCCTTGCACACGTTCCTGAACATGTAGTAGAGGGATGTGTTGAAGTCCATGTTGTCTACCCAATCCCCCATGTTGTCGTAGTAAAGCGTTGCCATTTCTTTGAATCTCCTCACATCACCAATAATCTCCTTTCCATCCACAAAGATTTTTTCAGGAGCCTCACTATCGATCTCCACAAACTCCAGATGTTTCGGCATCTGAATTTTCAAATTACACCACCTCTATACCTGGTTTCATAGGCATTGCCTTTGATGCTCTCGTTGAGCTAGCATCTTCCTCTTTCATAACCTCAAGTTCACACCCAAGCTCCTTTTCAAGGAATTCTCTCGCTTCCTCAAGTATCGCGAGTTCATCCTCCTGTAATAATATTGTCTTTTCAAGTTCATAATATTTTTTGAGAAGATTTTTAGCGAGTTCAATTGCTTTGGTCCTTACTTCAGCAAACCTATCATCGTTCCCTATTATTTTCATCGCTTCTTCCTTCTTTTGGAGAACAAGTGCGTAAACATCACGTTTCCATTGAGATGCAACGTATACCTTAACCTTTTCGGGTTTTGCACCGACAAGCCTCACAACACTGTTGATGTCATCCATCAGCGATTCGAGGTAATTTTCAAGCACTTCAGCTTTTTCGTTAATTAAGCTCTCGTCCGCTTCCGGCCAGCTCTCCCTGACTATAAGCGTGCTCTCCCCCATTCTGTGCCACATCTCTTCGGAAAAGTGAGGTGCTATTGGAGAAAGCATTTTTATCACAGCTTTGAGGAAGCGCTCAACAACCTCCCTATTTGCCCTCTCTATGCATCCCACTCTCCTGAAGTACCATTTGAGATGGTTCACACCATAGAAGAGCACATGCGTTATTGCGGTTCTGAATTTCATTTCCTCGTAGGCGTTTGTGACCTCAATTATCATCTTCTGAAGCTTGCTGTTCAGATACCTTTCAGCATTTGTAACACTTTTACCCTTCATGGCGTTTAATGATTCCACAAGGCCATCAAGATATTCAAGCCTGGACACATAACCCTTGATGTTTTCAACTCTCCAGTCAGCTTCCTCCATCCCTTCAGCGGAGCAAACTATGTTGAGCCTAACGGGATCAGCACCAAATTCCTCCACAAGGTTTCTGAGCGGAATGATGTTACCCTTACTTTTGCTCATCTTCTCTCCTTCAACCATAACCCTACCATTGACGCTTATGGCAACAGGCCACTTTTCAGGCATACCGTCCCATATTGCTATGTGGTGCATTAGATAGAATGTGAGGTGGTTCTGCACGAGGTCCTTACCGCTGTTCCTCAGATCAACTGGGTAGAAGTACTCAAACTCCCTTCTCATTTCTTCCAGAGTCTCAACATCAAGCCCTGAGTTTTTTGCCACCTCGTTGGCATTTCCCTTCCCCAAAAAGATGTAGTCGAATACCTCATCTGTGAGCTTTTCCGCCTCTATTTTCCTTTCATTTATTATTCTTGCTATGGTGTAGTATGCCATGTAGATTGTTGAATCTGAAAGGGTCTCCACTATCCACTCCTTATCCCAGGGAAGGGGCGTACCGAGGCCTGTTTTTCTGACACATGCCTTGTCTTTCAACCACTCTACGGTGTTTATGAACTGCTGCCTGACATCCTCCGGGTAGAATTTCATTCGTTTTATGTGTTCTATAACTTTCCTCTTCCAGTCCTCATCAGAGTACGCGAGGAACCACTGGTCCTTGAGGATCTTAACGTGGCATGTGGTCCCACATCTACACACAACTCTCCCAGTGCACTCCCACATGACGTCAGCATAACCCCTTTCCTTCAACCACTCGGCTATTTTTTCCTTGACTTCTGAGACCTTCATTCCCGCAAATTCGCCGCATGTTTCCTTCAGTTTTCCGAGATGGAACTCATTTTTGTAGAGTTTTCTCGTTGCCTCCTCAAGTTTCTCTTTTTCGGTCTGAGATCTTATTCCCGTCTTTTCAACGATTTCTTTAGCAGGAAGCTTTCCAAAGCCCTTCACATCTATCAGGCTTATGGGTTCCAGCTCATCAGCTGAAACACCATATCTTACAAGCTTATCTCTGTCCTTCAGGAGATCCATAACAGCAGCATAATCAAATGGCGCATGTGCAGGAACGGACATCACAACGCCAGTTGCATTAGATGGATCGACAAAATCCGCTGGAAGGATCGGCACATGTTTACCGTTAACAGGGTTGGCACACCTCTTTCCGAGCAGGTCCCTGCCCTTGATCTCCTCAAGCACTTCAACTTCCTTTAGCTGGTCGGCAAGTTTTGGAACAGCATCTTTACTAATGATCCATACTTCACCATTAACTCTCGCTTTGACGTAATCAGCATCTTCCTTAACCCAAATGTTAGTCACACCAAATACCGTCTCGGATCTGAGAGTTGCCGCAACGAGAAAAGCATCCTCATCCACAAGCCTGAACTTTATGAGCACATAGTCTACAGGACTTTCTCCCTCGCCCTCCAGCCTGTCATGGTCTCCGGTAGGACTTTCACAGTGCGGACACCAGATGACAGGATGGGTACCCTTCTTTATGTAGCCCCTCTTTCTCAGGGTGTTGTACTGCCACTCTATGAAGCGGGAGTACTGGAGGGTCATGGTTGTCGTAACAAATGTTCTCCTCCAGTCGATTGAAGCGCCCACCATTTTGAGGTCTTCCATCCACCTCTTCATCCAGAACCGCACGATGTTCTCGGGAGTTTCCTTGAAGCGCTCTATATCCTCATCAGTCGCTCCGCTCTTCTTTAACGTGGCTATCTGCTTCTCATCATTATTTCTAAGCCTTTCCCACACACCAACTATTGGCTCGCCAGTCGCATGAAAGCCCTGCGGGAAGAGAACGTTGAAGCCTCTCATCCTTTTGTATCTTGCATATGCATCAGTCCTCAAAAACGAGTATCCGTGCCCTATGTGTGGAGCACCATTTACATAAGGATACGGGAAGGTTATGAAGAACTTTGGCTTTGAGCTGTCAACGTCAGCTTCAAATACCTTTTCCTTTTCCCATACCTCCTGCCATTTCTTCTCTATTTCTCTGAAATTCACCATCTTCACCACCCCGGACCACTTTTACACAGTCGGCTATCAATTAATTTAAATTATGGTGCCGTTCTCCCTTTCAAACACGATCTGCTTCTGCCCCTCTGCAACCCAGATGGTAAGTCTGTTACCGCATGCATAAACATCGCTTATAGGCTTTTTGTAGTTTCCGAACCTCATCGCCTCGCTGAACGCTTCTTCAAAAACACGGTAACATTGGCTGGCAACTTCTTCCACATTCTTATATTCTCCATTACTTGGACATCCCCAAAAGTTTGCTATAGGTTTCAGCTGCCATTCTGGAAGAGCTTCCCTCATCTCCTCCTCATTCATGTATGGGTCAAGCTTCGCCATCTCCCTGTAAATCTTATCCAGCCAGCCATCAGCCCTTTCCTTTTCCACCGCAGAGGTATGTTGAGAGGACATCACAACCACCTCCGGAAGTTTTTTAAGAAAAATCAAACAAAACTGAGTGAAAAGAAGAGTTAGCAGGAAGGAACCTGTGAGATGATCACTGTAGTAGTACCACTAGCCTTAGAAGAAGAAGATCGAGATCTCTCTCAGCCTTCTCTCTACCATTCCTTGCACAGAACCTGTTGATCATTTTCATAATACCGTAATAATGAGTGTCAACACTTATTTAAAATTTACTTTTACCCTTGTTTGAATGAATATGCGCATATCATTTATTATCGTTGCTGCGTCTCTCCTTTATCTTTCTCTTCTGATCTGGTCAAACTGGAATGAGACATCCATGCTGATAATAAACATAGAGCTTCCTGTGGTGCTTCTCGTGTGTGTGCTTAGCATGACCAACTATCTGTTGAGAAGTGTTAAGTGGCACTACTACACAAAGCTTGCCGGAGCGAAAGTACCGTTCTCTGACAACACTAAAATATTCCTTGCAGGTCTATCCTTAACCTTAAGTCCCGGAAAGTTTGGTGAGGTTGTCAAGGCATACCTTTTAAAGGAGAGGCACGGTGTAGAAATGAGGAAGGGTGTTCTTGCCATCCTTGCGGAGAGGGTGACGGATGTTATAGCCATGGCTGTACTTCTGGGGATCGGAGCCATTGGAATAGAATTCTCCAGAGGAAATCTTACTTATCTTACTATAGGGGATGACAAAAGCTTACTGTCTTCAGTTCTAAAGGCGTCTATATTGGTTGTTCTTTTCTTCTTGATCTTTGTCCTAATTGTAAGGAGGAACATGTTCCTCAAGGTTCTCCTGAGCAGAGTTCCCGCTCGTAGGAGAAAAGGGATAAAACATAATGATTTTGCCAAAGATGTTCAGAGGATGTTTGGCTTGAAGCCTTTGTTACTGATGAGTTTGTTGAGCGCGGGATCATGGTTTATGGAATGCCTTGGTCTTTACCTCATCTTGAAAGCGCTATCATTTAAAGTTTCCCTCAGCTCGGCTGTTTTTATCTTTGCGCTCTCAACGCTTGCAGGGGTAATCAGCATGCTTCCGGGAGGAATCGGTGTAGCGGAGCTTTCAATGATATCTCTGCTCTCGCTTTCTGGAATGGAAAGGGCAAGCGCGACAGCAGCAACACTGGTTTTCAGGGCATTAACTCTCTGGTTCGCAGTTCTGGTTGGGGTAATTGCTATGGGTGTGTTTTTTCGGGAATGAGCGGTGTGGTGTGAAGTTTGGTGGCCCGCGGTTAGGAACATCTTCTGAAGCAGTACAGACCACATCCTGCTGACCAATATGGAACAGGCATCTTTTTCTCCAAAAGCTTAGAGTGCATTCGCACAATTATCTAAAAAATTCATGAGGTGCTGTCGGAGCTTCTGTCGGATCTTCTTGCAATACAGAAGGAGAGTCGTGCTGAGTTATTTGCAGTCGTGGATGGCTACGTCTGCGGGAATGATGTTGGCCGAAAACGACGACCCATTATTATCGAAAAATCATTTCTAATGGCGCTGATCGGGTTGCTATCTACCGAAGTAAAAAAACTTTGGATACTCCCTGAGATTGTTCTCAGGGTTTTCTTTCGCCCAAGCGGAAGACTTTTACTTTTAAATTACTTTCTCTCGATATATTAAACAATCCGTAAAATTGGTGATGGGAGATGACCAGGCTCATATGTGTTGCTTCTGGAAAGGGTGGTGTGGGGAAAACCACTGTGGCCGCAAACCTCGGAGCGGCGCTGAACGAGTTTGGCATGAACACTCTAATCATAGACGGTAACTTTACGACCCCTCACCTCGGTTTTCATCTCGGTGTGCCTCTCTACCCTAAAACCATACACGACATTTTAAGGGGGGAGGCCAACATCGAGGAAGCGATATACGTGCATCCTTCTGGACTGAAAGTAATCCCTGGGAGCATATCCATATCAGATCTTAAGTCGACCAAGCCAGAAAAACTGACTGAGATACTTCTTGAGCTGTTGGGAACTCACGACTTTGTCATTCTCGACGGAGCTGCGGGGCTTGGAAGGGAACCACTCACCGGGATGGAAGCCACGGATGAAGTGCTGGTGGTGACCAACCCTGACTTGCCCTCAGTTACTGATGCTCTCAAGGTTATCAAGCTGGCTGAGGAATTCGGCTCACACATTTTGGGGGTTGTGCTCAACAGGGTAAAGAACACACAGCATGAGCTTACAGTGGATGATGTCGAGTCCCTGCTCGGATACCCGGTAATATCGATGGTTCCGGAAGAACCCAAAGTTGATGAGTCCATAGCAGCGAAAACACCTCTTGTTTTGTACGCTCCGGATTCGAGGGCGGCCATTGAAATAAAAGCGCTTGCAGCGAAACTTGCGGGTATTGAATGGACACCTCCGTCGGTTGAGAGGAGGGGACTACTCGCTAGGCTTTTTGGTTTCCTGAGAAGATAATCCGGTGGTGTGCAAAACACGTTCGTGTACAGCATATTGTGCACGAAATTATAACAATAATTATGGCTATGGAAGCGTGGATAGGATGGGAGGGCTAAAAGCTGAAGATGGAAGCACTCCCGGATCCGCATTCCCCACCTTTCTGGATTTAAGAGGTAGAAGGGAAAACACAACTAAAGATATAGCCAAAAGGGAGGTTGTGATCTCTTCTGAAAAAGTTGTGATAGAAAACTTCCCCGTTTCCAGACCCGCAGCAATATTCAACCCATCCGTAGTCCTTGTGGATGATGCCCTCAAAATATATGCGAGGGTTGTTATTGGCTACTACAGATACGTCAGCGGGATTGTTGAGCTAGACCAAAAAGAAAAGAACGGAGATAAATGGAGGGCAAAAATCGTAACCTACCCGAACACCAAATACGATGTGATGGGTGCTGAGGATCCAAGGGTTTACTGGATGGACAACAAACTCCTAATGACCTACACGGGCAGGACTCACAATTATTTTATTCGGGGAGCCCTTAGAAGAACAATACCGGTTACCGCAGTACTCGAGAAAGGTGAATGGGTGAAAAAATTCGCAACCGATTTCGGGGAGGAATCAACGAGAAAGCTTGGTATTGTGTCCAACAAAAATGCATTTTTTGTGAGAAGTAAAGACGGTGTAATGTTCTTTCACAGAGCCCACGATCTTAGGGGTAGATTTTCCATGTTAGTGAGCGGTGTTGATGGAATCGATTTCAACTCTTCAGGGCTAAAGGAGATTGAAGTTAAGAACACTCGAGAAATACTGCTGCAGGAGAGGTTTGAGGACAAGGTCGGGTGGGGAACACCTCCGCTTGAAATTGACGGGAAGCTCCTGATCTTTCTTCATGCGGTGGAGAGGGAGTTGGAGAGATACAGCGTGTTCGCGATGTTAATGAACAGAAATAATATGGAAGTGGAGGCGATCACACCTTTTTACATAATGAGCCCGCGTGAGCCCTACGAACTCTTCGGCGATAATTCCCTCACCATCTTCCCTTGCGGAGCCGTTAAAGTTGATGACAGCATTCTGATTTCCTACGGAGCAGCAGATTCCTTTGCGTGTATCGCAAGGATACCTCTCGATGAGCTTATGCACATCTTGGACAAAGGAAGGATGGAGTAAGACACAATAACCACACAAGCGTAGCACATAGCCTGAAGGAATCTTTAATAATTTTTGCACGCTTCCTTCCTAACTGCGGGGATAATCCATGTTTAGAGGTTCAGTGCTTCTCGACAATGTTGATAAGGTGGTGGTGAGAAAGTACAACGGTATGAGGTATGATTATGTGATCCAGTTCGGAGATTCCTGCAGAGTGTTTCTCGATATTCATCAGGCTGAGGAGCTTTTGAAAGCACTTCAGGATGTGCTTCCGAATGGTAAGAGCTCTTCTAAGTCCCGAGGAAAAATGATGAATGAATGAGCTTTTTACTACTTCAGAACCCTAAAGATCTCCTCCAGATCAATCTCAGCTGCTACCATCGGCATTTCGATATCCCAGTTGTTCAGCACGGCGGGGTGCACCTCGCCCATAACTCCTATCCTTTTTCCTTCAAGCATTATTGCTGCGCGTCTCCCTTCCAGAAAAGCACCATCCTCGGTCTCCTCGTAATCGAACGAGAGTTTGAGCTGCTTTGCGAATGAATCAACGATCTCCTTTATTTCGGTGAAGGATGCCGTACTTGAGGCTATGGCTATTGCAAGATGTCTTTTGGTCCTCGTGCCGCTTTCCTTATCACTTGGATCTATTACAACAACCTCTCCCACCTCAAATACACGCTGGGGATATTCAACATGAGTGTTTCGTGATAAAAATTCAATGAGACAGGGCAGTATTGCGTTCCTAATTGTTGTCCAGCTGGAGGATACGGGGTTTGCGATCTTCACCACATCTTCCTCCTTCCTGTTCATCTTTTTGAAGAGCACATCCTTGTTGGTGAGGGTGAATGTCATCACCTCCTGCAGCCCGTAGCCTATCATCAGCTCCCTTATCTTATCAGATAGAAGCTCCCTCCTGCTCAGCTCGCCCGTTGTTCCTATTCTGACCTCTTCCGGCAGGAAGTCGTTGTAACCAAAGCTTATTGCAACATCCTCTGCAACATCCCTCCAGTGAAGAATGTCGTTCCTTGTGGGGAGATACCTCGCAACAATTTTGCCCTCCGTAGCAACTTCTGCATCATACCTCGCATCCTTCAGGAGCTCAACTATTTCATGATCCGAAATCTCAACACCCAGTATCTCCCTCACTTTGTTAGCATCCACCACCACCTCCTTTGGGGTGAGGTCTGGAGTTGTTATATCTCCGTCTGGACTATGAATAACGACAGAGTGTATCCTGCCCCCTCTATCAGCGAGCACGGTCACCATAACGTTGAGAGCCGTGAGAACATCCTCATATCTCAGCCCTGTAACATCTATAAACAGATTTCTGGTGTGCTCATCAACTTTCCCTATCGTGTTTGAGTTTATTATCGGAGGCATCGAGATAACTTCTCCCTTTGAATCAACAAGTATGGGATAGCGTGAAAATCCGTTTATGAGGTGGCCGTATTCCTGCCCCTTAGGATGTTTTTCCAGAATCTCCGCAGGCGTCATCTCCTCATCATATCCCAGCGGAGGGAATTTTATCTCCTTCGGCTTTACGGCCTTATAATATATGGGCGGACTTATCTTATCGAAATTAGAAACACCAATCGCAACGTACTCCCTTCTTCTCCCGAAGGTGTGGTGTATCTTTTCCTGAAGCTGCATGAGTTGCCTTATGGCCTCATCATCGAGATCCACACCCTTAACTATGGCACATGCTATGGCTGGCCTGATGTCCTTAAGCTTCTTATCCACAAAAACCTCAACATCACTACTTTCAACTCTGTACTGTGGAAGACCTCTCTCTATTTTCAGCCTTCCCTTTATCTCCCTCGCTATACCCTCCACACTCCATAAATCCGGGCGGTTCGTGTCCTTCACATCAACCTTGAGAATGTTGTCATCTACACCATCAAGTTCTGCTTTCGCCCACATCAGCCACTCTTCCAGTTCCTCGATGCTTGAAGCTTTCCTACCTATAAGGCTTTCAAGATCATCCCTCTTTACCTCTATTGTAGGCATAAACCAACCACCCTTCAAGCTCAAAGGGTTATGATCGAGCTGTGCTTTCTTATCCATTTGAGGTCGTAGCTGAAAAGATACCTTATATCTCTTATGCCAAGTTTGAACATTGCGAGCCTGTCAATGCCCAACCCACAGGCGATTACCGGCACATCGATTCCGAGAGGCTTTGTGACCTCCTCCCTGAAGATCCCCGCTCCTCCCAGCTCAACCCAGCCTAGCTCAGGATGCTTGGCTGAGAGCTGAACGGATGGCTCGGTGAAGGGGTAATAATCGGGATAAAATCTCACGTCTTCAGCTCTTGCCACCTCCACAGCAAACTTCTTCAGGATGCCAAGAATGTGCCTGAAGTTCAGACCCTTCCCTATAACTATCCCTTCCACCTGATTGAACTCAATTAGATGGGTGGCATCAAGCTTATCCGGTCTGTAACACCTCGCTATCGCAAAATACTTGCCGGGAATCTCCGGAAGAGAGGCGAGAGTTCTTGCAGAAAGCGCTGTACCTTGTGCTCTCGGCATCAGCCTGCTCGCTATTTCCTCACTCCATTTGTATCCCCACCCTTTCGAGCCAGTCTTCCAGCCATTTTCATGAGTTTTTTTGACCCTCTCCACCAGTTTCTTGGATGGAAGCCTACCGTGGCTGGGATATTTCAGCCTGTATGTATCAGTCCACGTTCTTGCTGGGTGATTTTGGGGCTGGAAAAGCGCATCGAAATTCCAGAATTCAAGCTCTATGAGGGGACCTTCCATCTCCTTGAAACCCATCGATACAAGCTTTCTTTTTACCTCATCAAGAAAAGCCCTGTAAGGTTGCTTTTTGGCAGGATAAATTTCACGAACAGGATCCTTAACATCATACCTCTTTATTTCAGCGTGCTTCCACTTACCTGTCCTTATTATTTCGGGAGTTAAAGCGGTGATCTCTTCCTTAATTTCCTTTATTTCCCTCGCTTTTTCCGCACCCCTCCCTGTTATCCTGACGAACCTCTCCACTTTTTCCTCCAGCTCTATAAGCCCTCTTTTTCTAAGCATTTCCAAGATTTTTCTGTCAACATCCTCACCTTTCCTTATTTTTTCAAGTGCAAGCTCCATCTCGTCCGGAGTTTCGGCATGCTCCTTGCCTTTGTCGGTGAGAACAACACTTTTCTCTTTTCCCTCACCTTCAATTCTCACCCACCCCTTCCTTATTGCCCATCCAATCGCCACTTCCTTTGGTTGGGTTTCAATATCTTCCACCTTTTTGTTACCTCCAGCGTCAATAAGCTCCCTAACGAGTTTTCTTTCAACGAGTCCCTCCCTCAAGGAGAGTTCTCCCTCATTTGTGAGACTATACTCAGAACTTTTTTCTTCCCTTACGCTCACAAGTCCATACTTTTTCAGACCCTCAATAGCTTTAACCACAGCAGGCAAAGCGAGGCGAGTCTTTTCAACAAGCTCTCCAAGACTGTATTCATGTCCATCCACTATAGCCTTCAACACCAGCGCTTCATTTCTCTCAAGCTCCATCGGGCAGCACCACAAATTCCTTTACTCTTTCCATCGCTTCTTCCTTTTTCTCATTGAGAGTGTGGAGCATCTCAACGAGCTTTTCTATACATTCTTTTTTACACGGGCCACAGAGCCTCCTGCCTTCTTTACATGACCTGTAGATTTCCTCTAAGGCCTTATCGTCCATTTCAAGGTGGTAGGCAAAGAGCTCGAAGACTGTGCAGATTTCGGGATTACCCCCAAGCCTTTTTTGCTCCTCAAGCGTTACTCTCCCTCCGGTAAAAGCATTCATAATTTTCTTCCTTATCTCCTCCTCACGCTCATTTAGAGCTATGTAAGATGATGGCTTTGAGGAGCTCATCTTCCCTCCATCAAGTCCTGTCTGGAACTTGTGGTAGGTGGATGATGGTAAGATGAACCGGTATTCGGCTTTAAAGCGGGATGCTATGTCCCTTGTGAGCCTTATGTGCGGATCCTGATCCGAACCTACGGGCACGACAGTGGGTATCGGTCCATGCTCAAGCTGTGGAAGTAGGATATCAGCAACTTGAGTCAGTGCTGAGACTATCTTGCCCGGAGTTAGCGTTCCGTATATCGCTTCAAGCTCGTTGAACGTCACCTTTCTTGCGGCAAGCTTGCTGAAGGCGTGATAGCCAGCATTTTTCGCGCTCTGGAAGTAAATGACAGTGTTATCATCAAGCTCAAGCCCGCTTGCCACAAGATAAGACAGATATTCGAGGCCGAAGTTAACACACTTGTTCCTGTCAATCCTCCTTACCGTGTACGCTTCTATGTCCGCCACACAAACATAAAGTATGGCTTTGCGCTTCTGGTACCACACTATCTGGTTCATCACCATTTTATGTCCAAGGTGGGGCTTGCCAGAAGGCATGAATCCCGTCATCATCGCATAGCCTTTACCTTTTTTCATGGCATCGAGAATCCTTTCAAAATCTCTGTGACCGTAAATTATGCCCCTTCTCATATAAGGATGTGGGTCAACAACTTTATTTAACACATCGCTGAACGGCAGTATGCCGAACTCTCTCATCAGCCTTTCATAGCTTTCTATCTGCGCTGACCCCCAGGGATCAAGCTTCACCATTCAGCAGCACCACAATTGGACTCATTACTCTGAAAGATAAGTCTGGCACGTTTTTAAATTGTTATCATTCCCTTGCCTTGAGGATTCCCCCGAGCAATCCGAGGGCGATCGCGGATTTGCCGCTGTCTTTATGGATGCGCGTGGCAATGTACTCAAGGAAGGAATCTAATGTTCTTGTCTGAATCCAGATGCTGCCCACCCCCCTGAACCTTGCCACAAGTCCCTCCCCGCTAAAGAGGAAAGATTTGAGATTTCCAGCTTTTCCAACACTCCACTCCAACCCGTCCGTAAAGGCGACTATGTGCCCCGTGTCAACCGTTATTTCATCTCCCTGCAGATCGATCCTCTCTATCCCGCCAAAAGATGATAGAAAAATCCCTCCATTCCCGGTGATCTTCAGAAGGAAAATCCCCTCCCCGCTGAAGAACCCTTTCGCTCCGCTCCATTTTGTGTCGATGTTGATCGTTGGCGCCCCAGCAAGAAAGGAGCCGCTCTGAACGTAGAGCGTGCTGTTGTTCATCTCAACGATCTCAACATCCCCTGGGAAGCGCGGAGCGAGCCCAACAAGTCCTGTGGAATCATTACACCTGAATCTGTTCAGAAAGAAGCTCTCCCCACCGAGCAGACTCCTCTTTAAAGCACCACCGATCCCTCTTGTCTCTGTTATTATATCCACGTTCTTCATGTATGCCATAGCCCCGGCTTCCGCTATAACCTCCTCCCCGCCATTCAGATATAATTCGACAAGACTGTATGACGGTTTCGAGATTATCCTGTACTGCATGATCAACACGCTCCTCCAGGCATTTCCCGATAATTATTTGCAGTTTTTTAAATTTAAAGATATTCAATATGATGAATCCTCGTAGAGAATCAGGGAGGAGAAACATGCCGGACGTCAACGAAAAAGAGATGAAATCATTTATACAGAAGATAGCAACCTTCTGCAAGAGGAAGGGTTTTGTTTATCCCTCCTGTGAGATCTATGGAGGGTTTGCTGGTTTTTACGACTACGGCCCGCTTGGAGCGGAACTTAAAAAGAACATAAAGGATGAGTGGTGGAACAGATTTGTTAGGCAGCGTGACGACGTCGTTGGGATGGATGCGTGCACCATCAACCATCCAATGGTGTGGAGAGCTTCGGGCCACGTCGAATGTTTCGTTGATCCTCTTGTTGAGTGCAAAAAATGCCACACGAGGCACAGGGCAGACCACTTGATTGAGGATGCTCTCGGAATTGCGGTTGATGGCATAAGCCTTGAGAGGATAAACCAGCTGATCAAAGAACACAACTTAAAGTGCCCGAAATGTGGTGGTGAATTGACTCAGGCAAGAACCTTCAACCTCATGTTCAAGACCTTTGTCGGGCCGACTGAGGATGAGCGCAGCATAGCGTATTTGAGACCGGAGACAGCCCAGCTTATATTCGTTAACTTCAAGCTGATCCTTGAAACCACGAGGGTGAAGCTCCCATTTGGTATAGCGCAGATCGGTAGAGCTTACAGAAACGAGATAAGCCCAAGAAACTTTCTATTTAGGATGAGGGAGTTTGAGCAGATGGAGATAGAATACTTTGTACATCCCGATAAAATAAATGAATGCCCCTATCTGACAGACGAGATCCTTGACTTTGAGATGAACGTGCTCTCCGCTGAAATGCAAAAAATGGGTGAGCAGCACAGAAAAATGAAGCTTAGGGAAGCGCTTGAGAAGGGGATAATCAAAACGAAGTGGCATGTCTACTGGCTTTACGAGATGTGCAAGTGGTTTATAGATCTGGGTGTTAATCCAGAAAAGTTAAGGATAAGGCAGCACTTACCCGAAGAAAGGAGTCATTACGCCCTTGACACCTGGGATATAGAATACCATTTTCCATTTGGATGGAAGGAGATACACGGTATGGCTAACAGAACGACTTTCGACCTCGAACAACATATGAAGTTCAGCGGAAAGGATCTGACCTACTTTGATGAGGAAAGCAAAAAGAAAGTTATCCCGTATGTTGTTGTTGAGCCATCACAGGGGGTTGATAGAGCATTCCTCGTTTTCATAATAGATGCGTATCATGAAGAGGAAGATGGAAGGGTTGTGCTGAAGCTTCATCCTAAACTTGCACCCTACAAGGTGGCGGTGTTCCCCCTCGTGACTAAAGATGGTTTGCCGGAGAAGGCAAGGGAAGTATATAGAATGCTGAAGAGGAAGTTCGTGGCTTTCTATGATGAAAAGGGAAGTATAGGGCGAAGATACGCAAGGCAGGATGAGATAGGCACACCATACTGTGTGACCATCGACTATGATACGCTGCAGAATAACACTGTGACAATCAGGGACAGGGATACGAGAGAGCAGGTGCGCGTTAAAATTGATGAGCTTACAGACATTTTGGAAAAGCTGATTGAGGGAGAGATAAGTTTTGAAGAGCTGAAAGGTAGAGATCGATAAACCGTGACAATCATATTGATCATCTCGTCACGGCTGCATGATTCTTTATCTCTAAAAGGCTTGAACGTCATAAGATTTGATTTCCATGGCTCTTGCAACACAAGTCAACGGAAGAATCGTGTGCTTATCGGCCACAGCCAAGGTTTTTACGTGTCGTTCTTTGCGTCTCAAAAAATGAGGCATGTGGTTGGTGTGGTATACTGAACGGGTAGAGTTTCCGATCTGAGGGATTTTTGAGCAAGGATGTGGTTCGAAGAATTTGAGAGGAAAGGTCTTTAATGTATGACGATTTCGTTCAATCAAAGGATTACATTAAGGACAGCATGAAGTACAGCTCAGCTGAAGCAATAAACAAGCTTGAATTTCCCGTACTTCTGATTTATGATGAGAGGGGCGATGCTGTATCTCCACCAGAAGGATTGAAATTTCTGAAATTTTATAAAGGAGAGGGTGCAAAACTGGAGATTATGAATGAGCTGAACCACAAATTTTACGGGGAAGAAACCAAAAAGAAAGTTTGAGTTTAACTCACGAATGGATTATGAACGAACTTTTCAAGGGCTCACATGCTTTATGATGTAATATGTTACGCTTCCCTCTTCATCTACAACTGCGAGCAATGGCTTTGCCCTTATGTTCTGGCTAAGCCTAACGAATCTCGACAAATCGGCTAGGCTCCAGTCTATGTTTTCAGGCACAGCATGAACATTGTACTTCGTGTGTTCCCTCGAGCTTTTCTCACCTCTTTTGTAGGGATTCACACCTCTCTCATACACTCTAAAATGAGTACCAAACTTAAAGCCAGATTTGACTATGAATCCCCTGTTTCTGAGATCCCTATATACTATGTATTTGAAGGGGAGTTCCGGATCAATCTCGCAGCATCTCCTGTAAAATTCACGGACATCAAGAACTTTCCCGCTCTCCTTTATTTCGATGAAACCCCTTTCAAGCAGGAGCATCGCTTCCTCCAGCATTAATTGAAGAAACTTAACCTTTTCTTCCTCTATCCACTTCCCAAAGTATTTCTCACTGTAAATTTTATTTCCTTCTTCTTCATCCCACACAACCACTCTCGTCCCGAGAAGTTCAGCATGTGCGATTATTTTGTTGCTTTCTTTTCTGCTTTTATTCTCGGCCATGGAAATATAGAGAATGAAAGAAATTTTTTAAAGTCATGGTGGGGCGGCGGGGATTCGAACCCCGGACACCGCGGTCTTCAGCCGCGCGCTCTCCCAGGCTGAGCTACCGCCCCGCTAGGATGATTTTTTCTCTGATTATTTTTAAATTTATAGGGAATCAATCAATTGAATACTGCATATGTCACCTTGTTTAATTTAAATCACCGTGGAGGTAAGTTGAAAAAGGACGCATCGCCTCACGACGGTGAACGGTTTTATAGCTTAATGCAACACTCACCAAGAAAGAATATTTACTGGTATAAAAATAACAGATTATCCTATCATCGATCAAAAATATCCACCTGTGTTGATTAGAACACCATTGGTCGTGAGTAATCCCCTTTCACTTTTGCTATCTCGTTCATGCTATGGCTTGTGGGTGCTCACAATCGTCTTTTTTGTAATGTCCTGTTATCCTGTGGGAGATCTCGGTGGCAAACTTAAAGCTAAACACCCGCCTTCCCTATGGTTTTCGGCAGCTCTTATGAGAACGTCGAGCCATCTCGCCGTCTCAACAGGATAATTTCCTATTGCAGTCTCTTCAGCCAGCATGATCCCCCATGCGCCCGCATTCACAGCATTGAAAACATCCACCGCCTCAGCTCTTGTTGGCTCAGCGTTATTAACCATGGATTTAAGTACTTCCGTTGCGACTATGAATGGCTTGTCATAGCGGTTGCATACCTCTATTATTCTCTGCTGTAGCATCGGAACCATATGAATTCCGAACTCTTTACCGAGATCGCCTCTGGCAATCATGATCATGTCGCTTTCCTTCACAATGTCCTCCAAGTTCTGGATAGCTTCCATTGTTTCTATCTTGGCACAAATTGGCAGATCAACAATCTTTCTTGCGTTTTCCAAGCATGATCTTCTCCTGACAAAGGAGAGCGCAATGGTGGCATTCTCTGGAAGTTCCAGCCTCTCGAGAACGCTCCAGTGCCTTACATCAATCAGCACATCCCTGAAGCCTATATTCACATCATCGGTGTATGCAGTGTTTATCCTTGCAACATCCATCCCAGCTTGTTTTAACTCTTCTATGAGGTGTTGGGATGCCGGACCTATCGTACATATTATCTTTGTTCTGCGCATGAGACAATTACTTTTCCACATAAATATATAAATTTTTCGTTATTTAACGAGAAATTATTTCGGCAAGTGACGTTTATAATTTTCGAAAAATTTGCACAATTCTTTAATCATTTTTAGAAGTAGCAAAATGGCGCCCCCGCCAGGACTCGAACCTGGGACAACGCGGTTAACAGCCGCGCGCTCTACCTGCTGAGCTACGGGGGCACAGAAGCCTAAATTTTATCTATCTCCAAAATGTTTAAAAATTTAAACTGACCCGCGATGCGAGGTAGCAACACCTCTGTACACATCAACAACCTTTTTGCTGATAACGTCCCAGCTGTAATATTTTTCGGCAGCATATCTTCCTTTCTTTCCCATTTTCGCGGCCATATCGGGATTTTCAAGCAGTCTTAGCATTGCTACAGTCAGTTCCACCTCGCTGAGAGGCTCAACAAGCACACCACACTTTGATCTCTTTAAGATCTCTGGTATCCCTCCAACTCTGGTTGCCACCACGGGAACGCCGGAGGCCATGGCTTCCAGTATCACCATTCCGAAAGCTTCAGCTGTTATCGAAGGCAGTACAAAAATATCCGCGATTTTAAAAAGTTTGGGCACAAGCTCGTCACCAACCTTTCCGGTGAACATGACGTTCTTTTCAACACCGAGCATTTTTGCTTGGGCTTTAAGTGCAGGGAGCATTTCACCGCTTCCGGCCATAATGAGAAGGGTTGTTTTTCTCGTCTCGCTGTCAAGCTCATCAAGAAGAGAGCTGAACGCCTTGAGCAGGATGTTAGGACCCTTTCTTATACTCATCCTGCTCAGGTAGAGCACAACCTTTTCGGACTCTATGCCGAGTTCCGACTTAATTTTTTCCCTCTCCTCTGGGGAAGGTGGTGTGAACCTTGCTGTATTGACACCGTTGGGGATGATTTCAACTTTATCCCTGTTCTCCTCGTCCAGAAAGTGCTCTATGAACTTTGCGGCAGCGCTACTTACAGCAATTATCCTGTTTGCGCGGTTTATGCTACCCTTAATTATAGATAACCTTCCTCCTATCACCTTCCATAGTCTGAAATCGTACATGAAGGAGATGGTGTGATTTGTGAGAACTGTCGGCAGGTTCAGCGAGGATGCACAGCCGATAGCTTTGAATGAAAGGGGCACAAAAGCATGATGTGCGTGCACCACGTCAAAATCCCTTAGAACTCTAGAGAGCGGATCGGGATTCAGCATGACGGAGAGGTTAACTCTCACGATTGGGCTTGTCTTTCCACCTATTTTCACTAGACTTATGCCATTATCTTCAAGTTCCTCCTCCTTCCCGGTGTTCCAGTCGTTGGTTATTATTGCAACTTCCAGCCCCTTTTCCTTCAGCTTCAAAGCGAGGGCATGCATGTGGCTTGCAACCCCTCCTATTACGGGGTAGTACCAGTCACTGATCAGAGCCACCATCATGTGCGCACACCCTTCTTGACCCCTTCCCTAATGAACAGCAGGGATCCTAGTGCGGAATAAACATACTGAAAAATGAACCGGTAAATGAACGCAGCAATAACCGCGTGGGTCTCTTGACCCGTGGCGAGTACTATCCCCATCTCACCCACAGCAATTCCGGCGGGAAACGGAGAGAGAGCTCCGAATACATGGCAGAGCACAACCGCGAGGATTGCATTACTCATTCCCACATCCAAGCCCGTTGCTCTAAAAGCGAAGATGATTCCCGCTGCCTGCACAAGAAGGGTCATAACCCCAAGGATGAACCCGCTCACCAAAACCTTATCGTGTGGGATCCGCACCCTCTCAATGAACCCGTTAAACAGCTTCACTAAAAATGTGGTCTCTCTCATTTTTCTCAAGAGTAGTATGGCAACACACGCCGCAACGGGCAAAATCAGACCCTTCATTCCGAACTTCCAGAAGAGAAATACAGCAAGCAGGGCGTTTATCTCCATGGTCTGGCTCAAGATCAGAGAAAAAAGGTTGTCTTTGTAATCACCCGGTATAAGCTTAGGCTTTATAAGGTGTCCTGTGGCGCCAAACGGCATGGAGAACATTATGGAATATCCCTTAAGGTTGGCCTTGATAATCTGAAGATAGCGCAGTCTCCTCTGTTGGTTGGGGAGCAAAAAAATGTACCACCTCAGGGAGGAAAGGAGAAGATGGGACATCGAGAGCATGCCGCACAGAAACAGATACCTCAGCTCCATATTTCTGATCGCCACCACAACCTCATTATATTCCATCAGTTTCAGGAGATAAAACACCGCAAAAACCCCGAACATCATCTGAAGAAATTTAAGTGGCTTAAGCTCGCTTAGAGGTTTACGCTCAGAATTATAAGCAAACATAACAGTGTCATGATGAAGTCCAAGATTTTATTAATCTTTTCCTTCTCAAAGAACAGAAACAATAGTGTGGTTACGATTGGAAAAATCAGAAGCAATGGACAAAATTTTAGGAGTGTCCGGGCAAGAAGCATACTGCTTAAGGTACCACTTGTTAATGTAAGGATCGTAGTGTTCCTTACTCCTATTATGCTGGGTGTTGTGCGTAACCCGGCTTTCAAATCACTCTCATAATCTTCCAACAGGTTTCTCAGCTGGAGGAAGCAGGAATAGACGAAAAACGCAACTCCTGACATTATCTCAGTGTGGGTGAGTGTGCCGTCAAAAAACGCTCCAAAATAAACAGGAAGCGTTCCGAAAAACAGACCGTGTGAGAGTACATCCAAAAATGGCGTTGCCTTAAGTCTCGGCGGTGCAGAATAGAGGGTTGCAAGCACACACATCGTGACGTAAGTGATGAACATATCCGTGTTGAATGCAAGAGCAACGATCAGAATACCTGCAGTGATGAGGCACGCGGAAAAGATCAACGCAAGTTTTCTGGATATCTTTCCGCTCACGACAGGGTTCTTAGATTTCTTGCGCGCATTTAAAGAATCTGTGTCCGTGTCGAAGCAGTTGTTTATGCTGAACGCGTAACCAACGTAAAGTACGGACGCAAGCGTGAAAGCCACAAGTTGTTTCGGGTGTATTGTGCTTAGGTTTCCGTTCAGCAAAAGCCCAAAGAGCATTATGGCTATGTAGCCCTTTCCATCCCAGAGACGCATGTTTTTCGGGAGATGGCGTGCACTCTTCATAAATCATTCACCGTCTCACGGCAGGAACATGTTGTTTTCTATCTTAGTTGGCAGGTATTCCTTGGCGGTGAACTCAAGGCCCTTCATGACCAGTGCATCCTGCTCTATCTTGTAACCGAACTTGCGCAGGCTGTCCAGCTCTTTCTGCCATTCTCTGTTTTTGAACCATTCGTAGTTCTTGAGCTCCTTAATCCTCTTGAAATCTATGTCCTTCATTTTTATGAACGCGTCACTCGGCATGTTGAATTCATTAACGTCGGAGGTGCAGAACCCTATGAACTTTGCTTCAGGAACACCGCACTTCATGGAAAAATGCGCGAGGTTTATGGAGCCCTGCTTGTAAACCGAATAAATGTAATACCCCCACGGATCCATGTCCGTGAAAACATAAACGGGCAGGCCGAGCTCCTTATGGAGGCGGTGAACCATCCTCCTTTCAGCCCTTGACGGCTGACCCTTGCCCGTTATCAGTATGCAGTTCTCCTTCTGCCAGTACCTGTCCTCATTAAGCAGGTTCCACACAGCGGCTTTCTCCACAACCAGAACATAATCTGCTGAGCACTCTTTAAATTTAACGACGTCCGGTTCAACTATCCCGGGAACAGCGTAGCCGGCACTACCCATTTTGGTGAGATCTATCGTGTCGCCCTTGTCCTCCACCACAAGCGGTCCAGCCATAACACCTTTCGAATCGGCTATTATGTTAAACCTCTCCACAAGCACATCTATGGTTACCTCGAGATCCTCCAGGATTTCGTCGCTCTCATTCTGCTCGTCAAACGTGTTCTCCTTCGTGCCCGGGATGGTGTGCTTCAGCGTGTAGAACAGCTGCCTCTTGCTCAGGCTCCTGTTCCGCTCCAGTAGCCACTTTATGCGTTCAGCAACGAGCAGAGTTTGCATGAACTTTTTGGCCTGCCCCGCATTCAGGAAATATCTCCTCTGCTTCATGTCACCGAGTTTTATTATCCTCTCTTTTTCGTCAAAATAAACATTGGAAAGGGTTCTGACCTTCATCTCGATGTAAGGGTTCTCGCCTTCCATCATCTGCATGAGCACTTTCCTCCCAATTTCGCTAAGCGCCTCTATTATCTCCTCATCGGGAACGTCGTCTCTCATTCTATCACCATCCACTTCTTGAGGGTTGATGGTGTGGATGCGTCTTCATCATTACCTTTGTTTTCGTTTTTACCCTCCCGAGATTCTATAGTCGAGTCATTTTCAGTAACATCAGCAGGTGGATTTGACTGGAACTTAACACCTTCGTTAATATCTTCGATTCTTTTCTCCTTTAGACCCTTGCTCTCCTGCCCCGAGTCAACATCCTTATCCTCTACACCTTCAATGATGTCTTCCACCTCTTCAGCTTCCTGTACAACATCTTCAACCACAGCTTCCGTTTCTTCCTTGTTGTGAAGACCTTTTGTCCTGAGAAGATTAGTGATGGCTTCCTCTACGGTTTTTTCATCAACACAGGTAAGCTTGTGGATGGCAGCCACAACCTCAGGAGAATACCTCATAAATATGCTTATCCTTCTCTGCCTCATCTTTTCCCTTTTCTTTGCAGAGAGATATGTGCTGAGTTTCCTCCCGACCTCCTGCAATGTGAGCTTTATCTCTTTCATGATCTCCGGATATGCTGCTATTGCTTCTTTCCCCTCAGAAGTGTACGGAACCCAGACGGAAGCGAAGTGCACAGCTATGGCAAGAGGCCCGTAAGGAAGGGATCCGGATGGTTGACTTAACCCATACCTTTTCCAGTCCACATCCGCTATCGCCCTTGTTATAACACATGCGGGCTGTTGGTAAAGCAGAGGCATCTTGTTCGCAAAACGGTAAATGGTGACCGGGCCCTCAGGGTCAAGATCCCCACCGTAGGCTATACCGACCTCCACCAGAAACGGATTTCCTCTATAAACAGAGGGTTTTCTGCTGACCGCAGCCACGAACTCCGGGTTAAACTCCGCCTTTAAACTCTTTTCTATTGCTTCGCTTCCCACCGGAGAGAGACAATTTGTTGGGGGAGCATAAAACTTCATCTTCTGCACAACATCCCATATCCTTTCAGCTTCCTCCCTCGTTATCCTCTGCGGTGTCCTGTCCGGGCTTATTTCCGCTAGCGCGCATATCTCCATGGCGGTATCTTTCCCCACCCTCGAGAACTCATTGACAAAGAAGTTCACGAGGGTTTTTGCCTTTGTATCCTTTAACATCCTAAGAAACATCCCGAACTCTATGCCGTGCGGATGTGGCTTTATTTCCTTGGCTTCAGGAGGAAGTTCTTCGATTTTTCTCTCAAAAACCAACTCATTTCCGTTCGGTTCAACAAATACGATCTGGGCAAACGGATTCATTAAGGAAACAGCCCTCAGGTACTCAAGTACGGACTGCCTTCCCCTTACATACCTACCCTTTATTTCCATCTCTATCCTAACGCCGTGTCCTTCGCTATCAAGCTCCATATAATTCAGAATTCTTGGTTCGTTTTTCTGGGTGTCTATCATGACATCAAACACATACACCTTGCCATCTCCTACCCGTGAATATACTCTCGTGGGCTTTCCGGTTGTGAGCTGCGCGTAAAGCACAGCTCCGCTTATTCCTATGCCCTGCTGACCTCTGCTCTGTTTCAGCCTGTGAAATTTCGAGCCAAAAAGAAGCTTCCCGAATACGTAAGGAACCTCGCTCTTGACTATTCCCGGGCCGTTGTCTTCAACAACGATCAGATAATGATCCTCGGAACCGTTAACACCTTTTATCTCCACATAGACTTCCGGCAGAATCTTCGCTTCCTCACACGCATCGAGAGAGTTATCAACAGCTTCTCTCACACAAGTAAGCATCGCCTTTGTGGGGTTCTCAAAACCCAAGAGGTGGCGGTTTTTCTCAAAAAACTCCGCGACGCTGATCTCCATCTGAAGCCTCGACATATCACTTGCATAATTGTTTGGGTCGGCACTCATCTCTCACACCTTAACACACAGCCTACCTCCTCAGCCATCATTCGGTATACTCCATACTTCCTGTTGGGAAATTCCCCATTAATAAAAAATTCGCTACTTGAATGGATAGTCATCTATGGCATGGGTGTTCCTCTTTATGTAATTATAAACGGTGGTGTGCTTAGCACCTTCGGCAAGCATCACTATGGCTTCTCTCGCAACTCTCACGTTCGATGGCGGACCGATTATGGCTACGGTCTTTCCATAAACGGAGATGATGGTGTTTGTCATGTTTTCTATCTGTTTCTTTGCGCTGCCTTTCGTGCCGATTATCCTTGCTCTCTGACGTATCAGCCTGTTTTGATTTCTGCCAAGCAGCTCGTTGAGGTCAATAATATCCAGCATTACTTTGATGTCAAAGAGTTTCATCGCATTTTCGGGAGAGAAACCCCTGCCTATCGCGAGAACGATTTCCCGTGCTTTCATGAGGTTGATTGGTGTGCCTCTTATCACGATTTCTCCATCAGATGAAACCTTTATCTCGCACTCAAGCTTTTTTTCAATTTCTCTTTTGGTTTGGCCCCTCCTGCCGATGAGCACAGGCACCCTTTCTTCCGGAATTCTTAAACTTTCCTCGAATATCTGAAAGTCGTCATGCACGTCATCTTCACCTTTCATGATTGTTAATTTCTTTTGTATCAGTTTTTTATGTATTGAAGCACGTCATTGCAAGAAAAATTGAGCCGATAAGCTCTCCTGAAGAATTTAGTGAGGTTACTCACATCTCTCTCCAGAAACCTATCGGCCATTGGGTGCGTTTGGAGAACAGCCTGCGCGAAATCTATGAGCACAGGTTTGTTGTTACTCTTCAATATGTTGAACTCGCTTATATCGGCATGGATAAGCTTTGCATTCTTGTAAAGCTTTCTCAGCTCTTCAACAATTTTCCAGAAAAATTCCTCTGGATCATCAAGCTCACCCTCATTCATATCGTCTAAGGATCTCGCTATGTTATCTCCGTCCATCACGCATTCCATGATAAGCATGTTTCTCATGAAGGCATACGGTTTTGGAGCCGAAACTCCTGCTTTTTGAGCTTTTTTCAGGTTGGAGAATTCCTTTCTGCACCACTGGTAAATGAGATCCCTCTTCTTCTTTCTCACAGATTTAAAGCGGGGATCCCCAACTATGTATTCTTCCATTCTCTTAAAGTCGGAAGTTTCTATCTTGTAAATTTTGAGGATGCGGTAATCATTTTCAGGGCCCTCGCACAGGACGATGATGGACTCTTTACCCTCCTTTATAACACCCGAAGCCCTTTTTATGACCCGTCTTATTTCAAACGTTCTTATCGCATCAAACGTGAAGAAATCAAAGACCTTTGAGAAGTACTTGTAATCGTTCTCATCAAATACCCTCTCCTCCCTGAACTCCGGCATAAAATTCCTTTTATTTCCGGAAATTTAAATAGGAGAGGAACGCAGCCATCAGTGCGATCACCCATACATTGTAAAACTCAATTCCAGGTAGTGAACTTTTTGCCCCGTTGCTTCCATGTGCCACAACATCCACTTTCATGGTTTGTGTTGACTTTCCTCCAGAGATCAAACCTTCAGCGGTAATATTCACGGTTATCGGCGAAATGGTTACCATGTTGGGTTCTATTATAAACACAACTCTCCTTTCCTCCTCGCCCTTCAGGTTGATAACGAACTGATCACCGTTCATGGAGAATTTTTCACCCTCAAAATACACCCAGTGTTTCCATGGATATTCGGGATTGGTGTTTATGTGTAGCACAACAGTGTCCATGAAGTTATTGTTGTTCTTGACATCTATAACTCCCCGATAAACCTCCCCAACCATCAACCGAAGGGACGTGTGTGAAATATTTACTTCGATCGGGTTGGATGAAGGTCGTTGTGGTTGAACAACATTTCCTCCCTGCGTTACATTTATAACCCCCTTACATCTACCATCAACACAAGAACCGCTATAACATTCGTTGCCTGTGTAACAACTGCATCCTGTATTAAATTTGACTTCATATTCGTAAGTATGTGAAATTGAATTGTGAACCATGTCTTCACTTTCTACAGAATAGGGCTGTGTTCTGCTGATTAAACCAGTACAGTCGGGAGCGATAAATTCGCATATGGTCTCGCCATCTCCTTGCAACTCACATGGTTTGGAGGAGAAAAGTGCTGTGCTGGAGATTTTAGTTATAGCACATCCGCTCCCGTCACCATCGTCACATCTTAAAATGATGAAGACCTTTTCTTTCTCTGGGCCGAACGATGAGAGCACAGGGGAGGGTAGAACCGTGGCGTTGATGACCGGTGGCTGTTTATCAATCCTGAACTCATCGCTAGCAGTTATCGGACTCCTGTACCCAAATCTGTCTTCCGCCGCATAGCAGACCTTCTTTTTGCAAACGGTTCCTTCAGGGCATGTTATTTTGCCCAAAAACGTTAGCGTCTCCTGAGGGTTAGATGAATATACTTTATAACTGTTCAGATCCTGCGGACATTTTTGAGACGAATTCACGACCAGATAATATATTTTATTGCATCCGCCATAAGTTCCGTAGCTGGTGTATGGGTTGTCATCGCAGGTTATTTTGAATGGCAGATCCGAAGCGCTCCAGCCATATCCCGAAGGTGCGCTGAACCCCACGACCGGGGGCCGATTATCTAGGATGAGAATTACGGAATTTCCTGTTCTTTTTTCTGGATAGAGTCCGTAAGAATCAAAATAACTTATGTTTATTCCAACTGGAATCCGCTTGGCATTTACCATTGCCGGTGGCTTTTTGTTGTAGACCGTGAGTGTAATTGTAACATTGTTGTTTTCCTTCACATTTCTGACACGGGTTGGATCAACCACGCATTTCCACCCCGCCGGACATACGGGAGCTACTTTAACGTCGATATCGCCAATGCCGGTATTCCTGATTTTCCATGTCAAGGTTATCGATGGAGACCCATCCAGTTTGATGGGGCTACTGGGAGTGCTTATAAACTTCAGCTCTGGGTCAACTACCGCAATTTCGTATTTTCCGAGGTTTAGGAACCCCCACTGATCACCTTTCATAGTTCCTATGTAGCATAAACACTTGTATCCACTACAGTTGGTCGGACAGATATAATCTGGAGAATCACACACAGCGTTTATCAAATCAACGTAAAGCATGTATTTGCCAGGTTTTTTAAATGTGTATATGTTGTTTATATGGTTGTATTTCGCCCCGCTTGCCCATCCAATGTTGCACGCCCACCTAAACCCAACTTTTAGACTGAATAAATATCTCCTGTCGTTAACTGAAGGATTCCACAGCGAACATCCAGCGTACTTGTTGTCTTTTTCAGCCAAAAATACGTTACCGGAATACACCCATGCGAGCAATCCAGGAGGTCTTGCTGACGCGTATGCACCATCACTACAGTGCGGGACAACTCTGGATATTGAGGTTAGTGAAACGGTGGTTCCGTTCTTACAATAATAGATGCCTCCGGACACCTCACACTGGCCGTTAGAGAATGCGATGTTGTACGTGGGGTTGGATTCCATGTGCCCCCCATGGTTACATCGGGTTCTCGTGGAACACGAACTTTTCACCACGAACCCGGACTCTACGACATCCTTGTAGGTTCTCCCCCCAAGCTCATACTCGGCATACAATGTGTATTTTCCGGGGTTTATGCTTACAGGGATTGGGAATTCGCAATAATTTCTTCCGTCTTCTACATCATGCCATCCCTCAGTGCCATACAGAGGATCGCAGTAGGGCTCAGAGTTTGCAAGCACGGTCCCAACATAAAATTTGATCTTTGGGTCTTGGGATGTGCTCAGACAGTAGTGCTCGGGATCTACGGGTATGGAAGATCCGGGACATGATGAGGATATATTGTTTTTTATGTGGTATTTGAACGGTACCTTCGGACATCCATTGTTGGCATACACTTTACACCCAGCCGGAGTTCCGGGACACAGATCGTCCCTATCCGGAACACCATCCCCATCACTATCCTTCAATAAACATTTTCCGCTCTTACACACACTCCACCTGCCACAATTGAATTCCTGCCATGTTCCAGCAGAACATTTCCATGTGGATGTCTTGGATAAACACTCCGGTGCATAGCTACCGTCCTTATACTCTATACCATTATGAGCACAGGATGTTTTGGGCATGCACCATGCCCCATTCCCATCGTAATCGACAGCGCAGTGTCCAGTTTCACATTCGTCGTCACTTGTACATGGCTCACCAACAGCTTTGAGATACTTCTCGATGGCTCCGATGGTGTATGCTGGCTGCGGGGATGCGTATTGTGTAAGATATAAGGTTAGCGGCTCTTCTGGCAGAACCACACCGCGAGCAACCGAAAGTTGTTCTATAGTGTTTCCGTCTAAAGATGTGTTGAAAATATAGAGCTCGTCCACCCTTCCGTAAGCATAGAAGCTGTTGTTGAACATACCTATCGTTAGCGGCTCCGTATTCTCCAGTTTAAGCGAGGCGTCTTCTATGTAGGTATAATTAACCATACTCCCGTTTATCCATAACTCAACCCTATAATGGGTGGAGTTATAGAGTCTTACAACTCCCCCAACACTCACCCATGTGTGAGACGGTATCATGATGCTGACTTCTTTGGAAGCCGCAGTACTACCGACAGAAAAAACGAGCCTTCTAAGGTTGTTCTCGTCTGTGTCTGTTGTATAAAATCCAAAACCCGTGGAAGGTTGAGTGGTCAGCTTATTTATAAACCATTCCCTATTGCCATTGCTTTCCATATCATCAAGCAACCAGAAGAGGATTGCGATCTCATTTTTTTGGAAGTTGATTCCGTTAAGGTCTGAGCTTGCATAATCGTCATTGCCGTCCAGCTCGAGGGCATATCCGTATTTTCCATCCCCCAGGGTAGCACCATTGTACAGAGTCATCGGGTTCCCCACTCCCGAACAATCTATGACGATGTTGTTTGTCTCTTTATCAAAGTACCAACACCCGGCAACGTTGCTTATTTTTCCGAGGAACACATCGCTACTGGAACTCTTTGAGGAAACATTAGGATTTCCAAAATAAAGATACACTGTATTTTCTCCGGGAGTCAATTTTATCATCTTAATCCAAACAAATGCTTCTTGACAATCAGTATAATTCTCAATAAAGTAGGGGATCTCGATCTCATCACCGTTAATAACTTGTGTGAACCGTATGTCTCGAAAATCGCATTGCATGCCCTCCTGATAATTGATCACCAATTTGAGCTGATAATTATCGATCTCTGAGGATCCATCATAGCTCACGTTTATCGGTATCCTGTATTTCCAATCATCATTCCACCACCCAAAGGAAATTTTCGAGCTAATCGCAATGCCAAAAAACATGCTTACCAAAATAATGATTCCGACACCCATCATGTTTTTCGATTCATGCATTTTCACCACCTTTCCAGTTCCTCATGATAAAAGCGATAATAACCACGACAGCGACAAGGGACATTATGCACAGCACAAGTTTACCGTTACCGATTCCCGTCCTCTGTTCCCGGGATGCCGGAACTGCCGTATTTTCTGAAGCGCTCCGTGGTGAGAAGTTAAAAATATACTGCAGATCGTTTACCTTATCGTTTAAAACCAACGTGTAATTAACGCCAGGCTCTCCCTCAATTTTATCGAAGGAGAACAGCTTACATCCATTTATTTTAACATTGCGAACCATTTTTATGATTCCGTTATTTTTGTAAAGAAGAAGATCGGCCATTATGTTGGCATCCTTATCAATAATGCTGTACCTAGCGCAGACTTCAAGCACCGCTGTGCGGTTGTTCTCAAAGTATTTCAAAAGCTTGGCACTATAATCGGGTAGAAGTACATCCTTATAGTCGTTGGCGTTCACATCAAAACAATATTTATCAAAAAGTTTTCCCGCTTCAGAACGCAGCTCGATACACACCCTGAAATTTTTCGTATCCGTGTTCGGGGTTATCGAGAAACTCAGGGGAACGAAAATTATGTTGTCTTTTGAAGAGAGTTTTTCTATGGTCTTTTTACCAGTAAACACAAGTTTTTCGGATGGTTTATCGGTGATCTTCACCGCACAAACAACATTTCTAACCTCGGGTTCGGTATAATGATCCGGAGATGTACCCACAAGCACATTGAGTTCCGTGGGTGTACCTTTCCTCAACACCACTGAAGCGAGCTGAACCTTCCTTATCTTGGCCGTTATCCCGGTCACGATTATCCTGCTTCTGTAAAGGGACTGCAACCTCTCGTTTTCATCCACTATCTCAATTCTTATGGCGTATGCGTCCGGTTTGGTCGGGGCTTTCATTTTCACCCATATACTTTGAACTTTCGAGTCCAGATAAAACCGTTTCGTTAGGTTATATCCATCGCAGTTGGTGTCATCCCATGAACACAACCGCAATCTCAGCATGTAGTTCTTACCTATCGCGCTGTCGTCGAGAGCTTCAACCCACACAGTCCCGTTGATCACACCACCCGGCTGGACCGGAGCAGCGACCTGTCCACGCTCACCATTAAAAACTGTTTTTGTCCTCAGTATCTTCAAAGATGGGTAGTCTCCCGCCGTGTTCTCCACCCGGAAGTCCTGATAAGCTCCCGGCAGAAAGATGAAGTGAATCCCCTTTACCGGTGCTCTATTTGCAGTAAAGTATGCGTCAACCCTGTAGGTACCCTCACGCAGATCCTGCGGTAATGAGTAGCTGAAATTTATCTCTCTGTTTCCTTTCGGAGGGATGTGAATGTCTCTAAGCACCTTTTCGTAAATAACATCGTCGCAATCGGAAACCTGCGCAGGATATGTGGGCGTGTCACATCCGTACACAATCTCAATAACAATTTTTCCATCCGTGATAAAATAATTCTCACCATTAGAAATTCTGATTGTCGCTTTTAGATTCTCTCCGGCAGAATAGACATTTTTGTTCAAGAATATTTGCATATCACCATTCCAGAACATTAAATTATGGTTCTCGAGTGCGAACGCGGTGGAAGCGCAAAAAATGACAGACAATACGATACCTACAATCATTACTTTATCATAAATCCCTCTCGCACAAAACACCATGTTGAATATAGAGTATTTCTTGATATATATACTTTTCCATTATTTTTGAAAAATCAAATCAAATTATGAATTCTTCCAAACCTTTCAGAAAGCCCTTCCTCCTGAGCCAATCCACCTCCACCGGTCTGTATTTGTGAATTATGTCACCTTTTTTATCGCCCTGAATGGGCCATGGTTCAACGATAACAACATCACCCTCTCTGATCCAGATCCTCCTCGCGTATCTGCCGGGTACGCGGCAAACTCTTATCTTTTTGTCGGAACAGATTGTATTCATCCTCCCATACCCGAGCCTTGACTCCACAACTCCGAAGACCTGTTTGCCTTTGGGCAGTATCACCTTCTTTTCTATTTCCTCATCTGTCAGAATACCTTTATTACCGTCCCTTTCTTGTCCTCTTTTTCCCATAATTATCAACCTTTACCGCAAATGTGTACCTGTAAATTTTCTTTCCGTCCTTCACAGTTTTTAACTTTTTCGAACATTTTATAATGATATCTTTTTTATATTTTTTAGCTTGGCTAACGATTTTCTTGGCGAGTCTTTTTGATCCCAGTTTCACGTCTATCCCGCCCCTAACTCCTTCCATGGAGGTTATGAAAGATTTTTTGTCGAACTCTCTCCATTTATTCGCTATATCCTCAACAAGCTCCAGCATATTAGCAAGAAAGTCTTCATCACCTCTTAGCTGTAGTGTCGCTTCATAATACCCGCCAGATCTGTACCTGCAGCTCTCACAGAGCTTACGGGTTAGCTTGATTTCAACCACCGTCCTGTCCTTTCCATCGAGAACACCCACCACTCTATACACATCCCTACCCATGTTTTGAACCTCCTCAACCTCAAAGGTAAGCTCAGCATCTCGAGCTTCTTTATCCAAACTGTGTGAGAGCACGAGTTCCAGCAACTCCCCGAATGTTGAGGCAAAACCGAGTTCTTTTTTGCAAGCTGAAACCAAACCGCACCTACACCAGTTAACCTCGACCATTTCCTGTTTTTGGGATCTCCTCAAACCTTTCATAATGGAGAAACATTCCTCGCACAAACCTTCATGCAACTCCTCAACCCGCTTTCCGCACTTAGCACAGATCCTGACGAGTTTTTTCTTTCTCATAGAACACAGTGATATATTCTATATTTTAAATGTCATGGCATATTTAACTCCAGCTATGCTCTTTACACCACTTCTCTTTATGATTCCTCTCTCCAGAAGCGCATCAACAATACTATTACCCACTATGTTTGAGGTAAAGGCCTCTCTTACTTTCTTCACGATCAACTCAACATCCTCGGTTTCGGTGGTTTTTCCCTCTTCAAAATAGAAGGCGGTCGTGAGATCGAGAACTAGATCCCCTTCTTCGAATTTCTTTCCGAAAATCTCCTTGTCACATACTGCAACTACACTACCGTGCGGGCTATCCCTTACAGTGAGATAGAACTTTTCCATAGGCCTGCCCTTATATTTTCTCCACAGGTCTTATGGCCCCGCACGCCTCACACTTGAGCATCATTATCCTGCCCTCCTTGAAGAGCTTTGTATCCGGTTTGCCACACTCGTGGCACAGCACATAGTCCTTGACATATCTTTCAAACTTCTTGTTTATTACGGCATTGCTGAATTTGCCCTGGAAAACAGCATCACCGCCCTCAATCTCACCTTGAGTACCCAGCTCCTTTGCTAAGAATTTCAGGAGATGTTTCGGATCCCTTCTTATATAATCGCACACATCCGTGAACTTCTTTATGAAGGTTCTGTTACCTACTATTATGGATCTGAGCACAGGAATCTCGAACCTTTCCTTAACGAGAACGGATTCCGGAAGCTGTTTCTTTGCCCTTTCCAGCAGAGCATCATAATCCATTATGTCCATTTCGGCCATCTTTCACCACCTCAGACCATCTTTATCCTTCCTGGTTTTGGTTCGTAGCATGATCCCTCTTCGAGCAGCTCATTTATCACCCTTTCTACCACGCTCTCTGGAAGGCCCGCAAGCTGTATTATCTTGACGTAATCCACACCATCCCCCTCATCATTATCCTTTATAATACTTAATATGATTTCCTTCAGATCCTTCTCATCAGCGCTCCTGCTCTCGGCAGCACTTTTCTCCTCCACAAACCTCTCGAGCTCATAAACCCCGGCAACGAGATACTCTGGGTGATGTCCGCACAGCTTCAGAGCCTCATCCAAACTCTCGGCACTTTTTATTGCTTTAGCTATGCTCTTTGCAGCATCAAGCATTCTGCTCAGCTTAACCGCCATATCGAGTCTGAACGTAGCTTCTTCCTCTGGAGTTTGCAGTTTTCTGATACCCGTAACGGCAAGATACCTCTCCTCATTGTACTCCCTGATCCTTCCGATGACAGCTACGCTATCTCCCCGGTTGATATTTTCAAGCATTTTTATCCCGCTGAAGAACTTGGCTCTTATTCTTCCTGTGCCGTCCTCCAGCACAAGGAAACCGTAAGTTCTTGACTCATTGATATAGATCTGGGTGACCACACCGTGAAGCATGACTTTATAAGCTCTTACACCAATAGGCAGGAGGACATACCCAGGGGTGAGATCGGTTGTGGGTACATACTTTCCTTTAAGAACGTCCTTTATTCTGCACCTAACAGCTGGAGCTTTTTTCTTCATATTTCATTACCTTTCATACCTTCTTTATATAGCCTGCGCGCGGTTCGAATATCTCTCCGCTCCTCTTCAGCTTGTCCAGTATTTCTGCGGCATCACTTATCCCGCTGCTCTCCGCTGCCGCGAGGAGGTCGGACACGCTGACCATACCCTCAGGACTTTCGTTCTGGAGGTTTTCTATCAATGCAAGGAGCAGCTTTATCTTGTTGCGCTGGCTTGAGGAGATCCCCGTCTCTATTCTATCTATGTCCAGGTAGCCCGTTTCGGGATCGAGCCCGAGCTTCATAAGATAGTTCTTCATTATTCTCACAGCTCTTTCGGCATCCTTTTTCGTGACTTTTTTGGAGAGCCGCACCCTTGCAGAAGCTTCAGCCAACCTTATTATGGCTTCAAGCTGCCTTGTGGTTATAGGCACACCACCGGTATTTTCCTGGGAGTATTTATTCCTCAGACCGACATAAAAATTCTCTATGTATTTTTCAGCAGCCTTCGTAATCCCGGGAAACACGTTGTTTCTTGCATAGGCTATGTATTTTCTGAGGAGCTGTGGATCTATGGGTGGCTCCTCACTCTCAGGATCCTCGTGCAGCTTGAGGATATGTCTCACAAGCTGTTTATCTCTTTCCGGATCGGGTACATCTCTTATTGCAAAGATAAGGTCAAACCTGGAAAGCAAGGTTTCAGGCAGTCCTATCTGTTCCGGAAGGGGTGTGAACGGATCAAATCTTCCGAATTTTGGATTTGCCGCAGCGAGTATTGTAGTTTGTGCCTGGAGCGTGGCCTGCACGTTTGCTTTAGCCACAGTACACGTCTGCTGCTCCATAATCTCGTGCATGGCAACTCTATCCTCAGCACTCATCTTATCTATCTCATCCACCACGGCTATGCCCTTGTTCGCCAGCACGAGCGCCCCGGCTTCGAGAGCCCAGCCCTTAAGGAACTCGTCCCTCACCACCGTTGCTGTAAGACCAGAAGCTGTAGCTGCCCTACCAACCACATATCTCGCTTTTGGTGCCAACTTGGCCACATATTTCAGCAGGGCTGATTTACCCGCACCGGGATCTCCCACCAGCAAAATGTGAATGTCCCCTCTCGTTACAGTTCCATCCTTCCTCTCCTTCCTGACGCCACCGAACAATTGCAGTGCTATCGCTTCCTTCACATCCTCATAACCATAAATCGATGGGGCTATTGATTTTATCAGCAACTCGTAAATGTCCGGCCTTTTGGCAAGTTTTTTTATTTCCTTTTCGTCCTCCTCCGTTATCTCTATGTCCTCATACTCAAGCTCGAGCGGTTCTATGTAGTTAGCCTCGATGTAGAGATCTCTCCTTTTAGTTTCCTTCTCCGTCCCGAACCCGAGAGGTTTGTCCCTCAATATTCCGCTCATCCTTACTTTAGCTCCGGGAACCACTCTCTTCTGGAACTTCGGATCAACGAGGTCATCTTTCAGGAACACCGATATTTTGGATGGCTGAGCTCCCTCAACCTTCTCGGGTATTTCCTCCACGACCACGTGCTGAATATCGACAAGCCTTCTATCCACAAGCTCAAAATGCTTCTTGTTCCCGCAGTCACACATAGCTGGTTTTTTAAGTGTTGGTTTCTCCTGCAGGAGGGTTATCCTTTGACCGCAGTACCCACACTCAAACGTGGCTGCAGTTATCTCCGGCCTTACCTCCGATGCAAGTTTTATTACACCCTCAATGCCTATAAACTTGTTGATGTGCTTGCTCCTTATGTGCTTAATAGGAATAACGTAATCCTCAGGCAGATTGGAAAATCTGACGTTTAGCTTACCTTCAAACTCCTCACCAAGATCAATCGCGAGGAGGGCTTCATCAACAGCTTTGAAGAACTCGTCCGGGTTCTCAACAAGAAAGTCAGCCAGGTCGGGATCAAAAAGCTCAAGCTTCTGAAAATCTATGATCGCGCTCGTTTTCTTTTGAGCTGCTTCGAGAATTTCCTTGTAGGCTGCTTCAGAGAAGAACAGCTCCAGTCTTTGAACAAGTTCATCATATTCCAGAGCCATGAGGAGAGATTTCCGTCCAACATTTTAATTTGTTTGGAAGCGTGAGAAGAACTATTTTTGAGTTTGGTCATTCCTAAAATTCAAAAAGCTGATGGTTCCAGTTAAAGAGCGCCTATTGCTTTTAGTTTCTGCTTGAGCTTTTCTATGCTCCTTTCTATCTGTTCTATACTCTTACCTCCAGTACATATGATCTTACCGGAAGTAAAAATGAGGAACACAACATTCTCTTCATCCATCCTGTGCACAAGCCCGGGAAACTGCTCCGGCTCATACTCGCAGTCATCGAGTTCGTAGGCTATCTTGTTGAGATTGACCTCTTTACCCAGATATGATGATGCCACTATGTTCTGAATGTCCACCGCCTTGATCTCGTTGATGTTTATTCCCACCTTCCGCATGAGGTCAACCAGAGCGTTAACGGCTTTCTTCGCCTCTTCCGGAGATTTTGTTCCCGTGCATACGATTTTGCCCGAACTGAAAATGAGCGCTGCAGCCTTTGGTTCGTTCAGTCTGAGAACCAACCCAGGAAACTGCTCCGGCTCATACTCTATACCTTCAATCTCGTTGGCAAGCTTTGCCAGCGGAATTTTAGAATCAGTCTGGCATGATGCCACAACATTGTGAATTGAGGTAGGGTGTCCCCCCATCTTAACACCTCTTTATCTTAACACCTTAACACCTCTTGAGGGTATAATGTGATGAAAAGATTTTTATTTTTAAAACGAGCCAGCTAGAAGGGCATTCAAATGCAAACACTAATTCACACCTTTTATCTTGATTTCTTTGGAATTTCCATACTTTAGTACATCAAACCCTTTGATTCTAATCTCATTCGAAAAGAGCGGCATATAAATCACGAGAGTTTCGTACTCTCCTCCCTCTCCTATTGGATTTGCCCTCGCCTTTTCCAAATCGTTCAGGAAGCTATCAAAATTCCGGTTGTCAACAATCTTTCCTATCCAATTTTCTAATCCTTCGGCGGCAACCCTCACCACAAGGAATCTGAAGCCCGCATCTCTTACAATCTCCTCCAGAAGGTTGCGCTCATCTTTCTTCCATAACGGGGCGTAGCTAATCAATCCTAACTCTTCGGCGATGAACTCCACGCGCATTTTCTGGTACTCGCTTTGAACCGCGCCACAAACCAAGGCCTTTATATCATACTCATCCACCAATTTTCTGAGATGGGATGTCATTTCCTCAACTTCCTTCTCCTTCACTCCGGACACACCAAAACTGAGCTGGGATATACGGGCAAGTTTACACTGAATAGGGACGAGGTCAAGAGTTGGGTAATGCAGCATGTAAGAGTCCTTGCTTTCCGGGATGAAGGTTACCGCTAGCTTTAACTCCATACCCATGAGTGATGCCAGGTAGGCAGCATACCAGCTGTCCTTTCCCCCGGAGAGAAGAGCAAGAGCTCTCATTGCTTCTCATCCCCCGTTTCGGCTCTTTCCATTAGGCTTTCGACCCTCTTCAGGAAGGTGCTTATAACCTCCTCTTCATCTAAAGCGGTATGCCTCCCCTGCTCTATCACAACCTCACCATCGATCAACACGTGCTCAACGGTGAAGTAGGAAGAAGCGTAAACGATGTTTGAAACCACATTATGATAAGGGAGCATAAAGCATGAGCTTGCATTTAGAACGAGGAGATCCGCATCTTTTCCGGGTTCGACACTACCATTATTGAGCCGGAACAATTTTGACGCGTTTACAGTTGCCATGTCCAAAGCTTGCTGTGCGCTCATTTCCCTTGCGTTCCATCTGAACCACTTCTGTAGGAGTGCGGCAAATTTCATCTCCTCAAGCATGTTCAGGCTGTTGTTTGAGCACGCTCCATCCGTGCCAAGCGCTGTGAGCACTCCCGCTTTGAGGTACTCTCTGAACGGAAAAGCACCACCCGTCGCCAGCTTCATGTTAGACACAGGGCAATGCACCACCCCCCCACCTTTTCTCGCAAGGAGGGATATCTCGTTTCTTGTAAGCCAAGCTGCATGGAACCCAACAAACCTGTCATTGAGCACTCCGAGGTCATCAAGATACTCAACTGGATACTTTCTGTGAGTTCTGAAGCACTCGTGCACCTCCTTTCTTGTTTCGGAAAGGTGAATTGTGTAAAGCACGCCATAACTTTTTGCTATTTCCATGGCTTCCTGCAGTAGCTCAGCGGAGCATGTATAAATTGCATGGGGGGCCACAACACCTCTTAGTCTTCTGTTGCTTTTTTTCTTGAGAAGCTCGAGGAGCCTTTTACACTCCTTGAGCTCTTCCTTTCTCTTTTCTTCATTACCAAAATCAAGCATGCCGTAGCCAAGCAAGGCCTTTATCCCAGCTTTTTCAACAGCTTTTGCAGCATCCTCCATGAAAAAGTACATGTCCACAAAGCAGCACGTGCCCGTTTTAAGCATTTCAAGACAGGCAAGCAACGTACCGGCTTCAACATCCCTTCCTGTCAGCTTTGCCTCGACCCTCCACACTGAGTCCAGCCATTCGTGAAGCTCCGCATCGTCGTTGTACCCTCTCATAAGGGTCATTGCGGCATGCGTGTGCCCGTTTATCAGTGCGGGAAGAACAACCCTGCCTTTGCAATCTATGACCCTGTCGAATCTTCTGCTACTTTCAACATGACCCGTAATCGCCTTTATCTTACCGTCCTCGATGATTATGTATTTGTCCCTCAAAACATCCCGATTTCCGTTCTGCGTCACTATCCACGAACAGTTTTCAAGCAAAACGCTCTCATTCATTTTTATCACCAAATAAAGCATGTGGTTGTCAAATTTTTTATTGTTCCGAATCCATTTACCTCTTCATGAAAACAGCAAGAGCTTCAGCGCTTCTCATCTCATTCATGCTTGTCATAGTCGGAGCTGTGCTCATCACGCTCTTGTCCGTCTTTGTTAAGGCGCAGAACATCTCAGCACGGTCGCTTTCAGTTGAAATTTTGAGCAACTTCACCGAAACCCACAGGAGCGATGAGGTACCCTTAGTTTACGGAAATACTGACAGCTATTCTGCCGGAATCCTGCTTTTCTCCACCTATAATTCCAGCTGGCAGAACACATCAGCAGGTGTTAGCGTTGTTACTCCACTGGAATCCAAGATGTACATTTTTTTTACAGCCAAAGATAACTCAAAGATAGAAAGGAGGAGCAAGTCCATTTACTTTGGCGAGGTTCCGGATGATGCCGTCCCGACGTTCGGGTACGGGCAGGACTGGTTATCGAAAGACTTTGTGATCAGGATCATGATACCGTGCGAATCGTGTTCATTCGAAAGAAATCTGTTTTTATCGGAGGGATCCACAACGCTTGTATTGAGAAATGAAGGGAAGGTGTACAATTCGACTATGATAAACATAAGAATAAGATAACGGGAGGAGGGGGTTTTGGGAGCATGAGAAGAACAACCATAAGAGATTCGAGAAAGGCCACAACATATTTTGAATGGACTCTGGCAATGATCATCTTTCTGACAACGCTCACAATTTCATTAAAATTTCTTAACGCGAAGTATCTGGTCACCTTTCAGAGACACGATCCAGGATTAGCGGCAGCCCAGATACTAAGGGTCGCCGAAGCTTTCAGCACGGACGCAGAGGCATATATGGGGGTCGTGAATGGATGCCGCGTTGAGCATTACCCAGTTGAGTTTACAGCCGCTAACTCATCCATAACCACATGCTTTCAGAAAAATAGAACACTTCCCGTCGGTGTGCATGACGGGAAAATAAGGAGTGTGGTGACCACGGGATTGCCGTTTCTCTGCGTATCTTCCGGGGATATAAAAACATACGGATGCGTGTCCGACCTCGGGGAAGGGACGAATAGCATACTGAACACGTATCTAGAAGTGGGATACGGCACAGCTTCCATAACGTCCCTGGACTTCAACGGCACAAATTATCTATTTCAACCCGTGCTCATGCCCTCAAACTTTCAGCGCTCTATCTACGGGTGCTCGTTCATCGAGCTGGACTTCAACACAACGGAACTCATCATGGATGCCTACTCACCGAGACTATGGCTGATATCCGAGAACCCCCAGAATTACACATTCGTGCTTGTAAGGGACTTTGATACATTGTATGATGGGTCATCATCAACCACATTGGTAAACGGCTGGAATTATGCTGTGAGCACCGGTTTCATTTCCCTTTACGATACCAACACGGGCGTAAACATGAACTTTCTGACCGACAGTTCCGCATGCAATGTAAGGGTTGGAACCCTGACCATACGGGTGAGCTTTGAGAACACAAAAAGAACAGAAATATACTTCTGTGATGGTGCTGTTAATTGTGGAGATTGTGAGAATTTGCTGTTCACCAACTCCTCCACGGCGGTTGCAGGACGTTATTTGTTGAGAATCTGGAGCGATAACACGTTAAACAGCATCAAGAACAGCACATATGAGAAAATAAAGGAGGACTCGGGGGTTACAGGCTTCGATTTCAATGTAACCATCGGGAATTTCACATTCGGGAAAAAGGAACCTCTCTTCACCAACATCTGGGTGAGAAAATACACCGGCATATTGCTTTATGAGAACGGAACAATAACTCCGGTCGATATGGTGATCAGGTTATGGAGATAGGACGTAAGGGCTACATTCACATAATTGAGGGTGTTATAGCAGGAATGCTGCTTATCTCTTTTGTGGTGTGGCTGCTTCTACCGGAAAAAGAAACGGGGGACAATTGGATATACACCGAAAAGCTTTCGAAGATTATGGATTTCGCAGCACGGGCTTCACTGCTGCAAAATTATACCATCAGCTGTGATGCCGGAGGCATAAAGAGAATAGTTCAACCGTACGTGGGGGTAAAAAAGGTCTATGTTGACATCGGTATGCTGAGCTTAAAAGCCATAGTTGCGAACCTTTCCACATCCCTTAATCTTATTATAGCGGAGAACGAAACAGCATACATAGACGTCATCCCGGTGGAGACCACCCTGACATCGTGCTTTTTTAAGGTTAATTCCACAACACTCGGGAACTATACGGTCACAAGACTTTACAGAATCGAAATTCCACCCAGTCTGGAGGGGCTGGTATACCTTTCCGTTTCTTGCACCAACCCGGCCTGGATCGTGGTGAGAAAGGAATCTGTGTGTGGGAACAACACCCAGGATACTGATAACGTGGCACAGGTTTATTATCCCGTGGTTATGGATGCTCAAAATTACGCCGAGATCAGGGTGGTAATCGAATGAAAGTGAGGAAGGGACAGTGGCTCATCATAGGGGCTTTAATGGTCATCCTCGTTCTGTCATCACTGCTGACCGTACCTCGGATGGGAAGAAGAACGAGTTTTCTGACCATCTCAACGAGCAGGGAAGCGTTCAGAACATTCCTCGACCAATCGCTGGTAGCGATGCTGGCTGATAAGCAAACCGATGGATATGCCGTGGTCTCATTTTACGATGAGGTATCTTCCCTACTAAAAGAGAGAGGTGAAAATGTCAGCGTGTTCGTTTTTGAGGTGGAGAGAAACGGCACAGGTTATGACCTTCTTTTCTTCAATGGAAATGAAAACACAACCAACTTTTATCTGGATGTGAATGGGAATATTGTCTTTGCATCGCCCCTTCTACCCTGGGATGTGAAACGCGAGGAGGTGACTTATTCCATAACGCTTCCCGCAAATATCACTTTTAGGGTATATAGTGTGGATACAGACATGTGCTTCCGCGCTGAGATGAAGACAGAATATTACGGAGGTATTGTGGTGATCGCCACCGATCTTGCGGGAAACACCAGGATCATCACCACAAGAACACTCACACCCTGCTGAACCGGTCACACACTACAGGGATGATGCTACGGGAATATCTCGCGATGTCCCTGTTTTGAGATCCGCGGGTTGCGTGTGAAATATTTAAAATCTTTATAAACGTTTAACTACTAGTAAAGTTAATGATCGTGGAGATTGTGCTGAAGAATGAACCGGAGCTGGAACTGGAAGGTTACGAAAAAATAGAGCTTCCCAACGGAACTGTGTTTGCCAGTCCGGTGGAAAAACGAGTGGAGATTGTATTAAAGAAACACAGGGACGGAATGGTAAGCCTTTTTACCGACAAGTCAGAAATAATAAAATCTGTGATCCGGCTGGGTGAAATTGTCGATATCCATGTGAAGTGAAAAACGGACTTGCATTTCCGGAATCTCAGCAGCTGCGACCTTGCCATCAATTCTTGATTGATCGTGAAGATCACTCTGAGCGCGAATACACATACACATATATTTGTTGGAATCTAACAAAAAATCATGCTGAGAAAAAGAAAGGCTGTATCGCCCCTTCTTGCGGGAACGCTCTACATGACCATCGCAATCGTTGTGATAGCAATCCTAATAAGCACGATAACTCCCTACGTTCAATCACTTAGGGACAAAGCGGCGTTTGAAAGTGCTAAGACCATGATGCATGATCTCGCGACATCGCTCCAGGAAATCATCGCTGAAGGTAAGGGTTCCACCAGAGTTGTCCCGCTGGTTATAAGGAGGGGTGTGCTGATCATTGATAACCGCTCAAATCTAATAGAGTTCAGGATGAAAACAGACACTCCGCTTGTGGCAAGGAGTGCTATGATTCGGGAAGGGAACATCATAATAGCGGAAGGTGACGATGTTAGTGTGGTGGATAATGGGAATGTGATCACAATGAGGAACTCATATCTTGAGGTGAACATAACCAAGGCAGGAACCCCCGATAACTGGCAGCAGATAAATATGAGCAGGATCATCGCAGGTGTAAAACTGTTAAAGGAAAACGTTACGTTTAATGGCACGGTGAGGGTCCTTGTGGATAGTGTGTTTGAAAATGCTACAGGCTATATTTATGCCGAAATGTACGGAAATAATCTACCGCGAGGAAGGGTGATAGCACATCTTGTGGTCAATGATACGGAGTTTGAACTTCTCATAACCCTCCCCAGCTATGCTGATTATCTCGAGCTGGAAACAAGAGAAGCGAGCTGAAATTAAAATTTACTTGAAAAATCATTGAAAATGAACGATGTGGTTGGTATAATTTATCCAGCGGAGAAAAAAGTCGGAAGAGAGGCGCTATCCATCCATTTCCTGCAAGAAGAACTCGAGAGACTCGGAATAAGAAGCAGGGTTTACTTTGCAGACTCCATAAACCTCGGGCTAATGTCGGAACACAGGCTGATAATGGTTAGCTCTCACTACGAGAACAATTATCCGATACTTCTTCAGATGATAGATAAAGGGGGGCTGAGTCTTCAAAAGGAAAATAGAGACTTTCCAAAACTTCTTGTTGGAGGTCCAACAACAGTCAACCCTCTACCGTTAAAGCATGTTGCTGATTTCTTTTTCATAGGAGATGGAGAGGCGCTTTTCCGTACTCTGAAGGAGAAGAAGGAAAGGAAGGGAACCCTAACACTCCAAGAGATTATGGACACGGTGGTGTGGCATGAAAATGTTTTTTATGAAGGGAGATGTGAGATAAAGACAGCAGTATGTGATCTGGAGGGTGAGAGATCACCTCTTGCCACTGTGGATGGAACGGTAATGATAGAGGTGCAGAGAGGTTGCAGAAGGAGATGTCTCTTCTGCCTCATTGGATGGACTAGAGGGAGGTGCAGATACAGAAGTCTGGATGATATCAGGTTAGCTTTGAGTAGAGTAAAGAAGGGAAGTGTTGAGAAGGTAATGCTTATAGGCTCGGATCCCTTCTCAAATCCAGAATTACCAGATATAATCACCTACCTTCGTAAGGCGGGTTATGAGATTGGCATGCCGTCCATTCATGTTTCGGACATCCACGAATATAGAGATGTGCTAAAGCTGATAAAGCCAAGAACGATTACAATCGCTCCGGAAAGTTCCGAAAGGATAAGATTTGAGCTCGGCAAAAAGTTCAGCGATGAGGATGTTTTGAGGGCTGCGAGGACAGCAAAGCTGTGCGGAGCAAGAAATCTCAAACTCTATTTTATGGTGGGTCTGCCCGCTGAGCAGGACAAGGATCTTGAAGCTTGCGCCGATCTTGTAAACCTGTGCTCCTCTCTTGCGGGGATGAGAGTTAAGTGCACATTTTCCATCTTCATTCCAAAGCCGCACACACCACTGCAGTTCGCACCCTTTGAGGGTGTGGATGTTCTCAGTGGAAGGAACAAACTGTTGAGGAAAAAGCTTAGAGTAAGAGCACACTTTACCAACCCCAAAAGAGCAGCCATACAGACCTTGCTTAGTATCGGAGATGAGAAGGTTGGAAAGATGCTGCTCCAAGCATATAGGTACGGGCTGAGCTATACAGGTTGGATAGCTGCGGCAAGAAAGCTTGGAGTAGAGCTTGAAGATTATTTTAATGAAAAAACACTTGAGTATGTCTTCGGCTTTGAGTGCATAAACACAAGCGTGTGCAAGAGAGCCCTTTATTCCGCTTACCAGAAATACCTTGCAAAGACAATTGAGTAGTGATTTACTGCAGGGTTCTATGGGAGATCTCCCCTCTCAGGTTCTCGTACCAGAGCTCTTTTACCCTTTCTTTCGGATAGTTGCTGAGCAGCCATGCAAGCTTTATGAATGCAACCTCGGGAAGCATGTCCGTGAGGTTTCCGAGCACCCCCATCTCAACGAGCTTTCTGCCGGTGCTGTAAACGTTCATATTAACTCTACCATGGAGACACTGGGAAGTCATCACAACGACAGCCCCACTATTTATAACCTCCTGCAGAGCTTCCCTCACACGCTCATTCTCCTTGCTGTGCTCATCAAAGCTCTCTATCCCTATGTGTCCCAGTCCAGTACCTTCTATAACCAGGCCGTCAAAGCCCTTAAACACCATTATTTCCTCCGGAAGCATGTTTGGGTGAGCTTTGAGAACACCCACCTTCACAGCAGGGTTGAATTTTCTGACGATTAGCTTGTCCTTTACATCGCTTCTTCTCCTGTAATCGTCCCTCAAAAACTCTATTTTTTCTTCCTTCGGCCACACTTTAGCGTATGGTAGGGAGTTTATGGCCTGAAAAGCATACCTTGCTGAAGTGTGCATCTTACGAGTTTTGCAAGCTGGGAGTATGTGGCAGAAGTCATCGCTGGTTGTTGCATGCATGCATATACCCACATCGCAGAAGTCTGTACCGGTTATAAACTGCACAGCAGCTATAAGGTTAATGGCAGCATCACTGCTCGGCCTGTCCGAGCTGCGCTGCGCACCCACAAGAATTATCGGGACAGGGAGGTTCTCGAACGCGAAAGCTAATGCTGAGGCGGTATAAGCCATCGTGTCCGTGCCGTGAGTCAGAATTATGCCATCCGTACCTTTCTTTATCTCCTCCACTATCGCATCTATCATGATGTTATAATGCTCAAACCTCAGATTCTCACTTAGGGCATTGGCTATGAGTCTTGAGCTTATCTCAGCATAATTTTCAATTTCGGGGAAGAGATCTATGAGGTCTTCTGGAGTGAAGAGAGCTTTAACCCCTCCAGTTTCATAATCCACACGTGATGCTATCGTGCCTCCGGTATGGAGTATGGAAACCTTCTTTAACTTCCTGCTACCTGTTTTTTTTCTGGATTTTGTAGAGGGTGTTGCTTTTCTTTTCTCAGCTTTCTTAATAACTTCGATGCTTTTGATTTTATCCATAAGAATTCCTATGTTGTAACCGTTTTTGAGCTTCAAGATAAGACAGTCTTTATTGCCAAAGCCTGTTCGCGGCATCAGCAGACCTTCGTAAGTTTTTCCAGTTTTAAGCTCAACCTTCACAATGTCTCCTTCATCAGCCCCAGCTTTTCCAAGTAACTCCTCGACCCTTTTAGAATAAGTGGTCATGCCTTTCATTTTAGAACAAAAATTTTTTAATAAATCTTGGATAATCGCACCCCGCTCTGAGGTATGATGTTTCGAACTTTTCTTCCACCCATTCAAGAAAACATCCAACTCCTATATGGAATCATCACTTTAGGACTCTTAGGTGAGAATTAAAACAAGTTTTTCTAAATCTTCTAAAATTTTTATTGCTCCGTAAACTAGAAAAGGTATGTCCAAATACATTTTAAATTATCTCCCCTTTAGCTAAGCTATGGAAGAGCTACACCGTATAGTGAAGGCTAGACTTGGGCATGACGCTCTTTTCGGTTACCCTCACGCGCTCAGAGTGATGGAGCTTGCCGAAGAGATTGCAGAAAGTGTCGGAGCAAACAAAACGATTGTGAGGGTGGCTGCCCTTCTCCATGATGTTGCTTTTGATGGCAAAAATGTAATGACCCATGCTGAGGAAAGCGCTGTAGCAGCAGAACGAATTCTGAAGGATTTGAGTGTCTCTGCTGATAGGAGAGCCGCAATATGCAGCGCGATAAAAAAGCACGACTTCAGAGTATGGGCACAAGAAGGCATGCCTGAGAGTTTGGAAGAGAGAGTTGTTAGTGATGCTGAAAATGTGGAGAGATGTTCCCCTCACGGACTGATAAAATTCATAATCACAGCATCCAGACTTCCAACTTACAGGGATTCGGCAGATATTTTAAGGAACGCATCCAAGTTCATTTCCAGAGCGTATGGCTCGTTGTTTTTTGAGAGGAGCAAGGAGCTCGCTAAAGAGAGTCATGAGCTTGCGAAAAAGTTCCTTGAGGAGGTGGCGAAGGCAATAAGCTGAATCTGGAAAGCACGGTGAAGCGAAATGGGCGTGGAAGATATTGATTACAGTTCCGTTGGATTGAAATGCGGGATTGAGATCCACCGCAGACTGAAAACGAGGAAGCTCTTCTGTAACTGCCAATCCTTGCTTGAAGACGAAAGTGACGGCGAGTTTTTCAGGTATTTGAGGGTGAGTAAAAGCGAGCTTGGAGAGATAGATCCAGCAGCGCTTCACGAGTTTCAGAAGGGTAGAAGGTACATTTACAGGATGTACAGGAAAAGCTCATGCCTTGTAGAGTGTGACGAGGAGCCACCACATAACGTAAATGAGGAAGCGCTACGCATAGCCCTTGAGATAGCGCTTTTACTTGACGCGGAGATTGTTGATGAGGTGCACTTCATGAGGAAGATAGTTATAGATGGCTCCAACACCAGCGGGTTCCAGAGGACAGCTATGATAGGTATGGATGGCAGGCTAAAGTGTAGCTTTGGAGAAGTGCCCATAACCACGATATGTCTTGAAGAGGAGAGCGCGCAAATTCTGGAGAAAGGCGATGACCATGTTCTTTACGGGCTCAACAGACTCGGGATACCTCTCATAGAGATAGCAACAGCACCTGTGCTTGACACCCCGCAAAAAGTGGTGGAAGCCGCAAGAACCCTCGGAACGTTGTTGAGACTCACAGGTAAGGTGATGAGAGGTATAGGGAGCATAAGACAGGATGTGAACATATCGGTGAAAGGAGGAGCCAGGATTGAAGTTAAGGGTGTGCAGGATCTTTCCATTCTGGAGAGTCTTGTTAAGGAAGAAGTCAAAAGGCAGCTCAGCCTGATAAAGCTCGTGGAAGAGCTGAAAAAGAGGGAAATAAAGTTCTCATTCTTCGTTGATGTTAGCGATGTGTTCACAACTTCTCAAAGCAGGATCGTCAGAGGTAAGAAGGTCCTCGCAATGAAAATAGAGGGGATGGCTGGCTATTTTGTCAGAGAGTTGAATTCTTTCAGAACTGTTGGGAGGGAAGTTGCCGACTACGTGAAAGCAAAAACGAAAATGAAAGGGATAATCCACACCGACGAAAAGTTGGAAAAGTATCGCATCAGCAAGGAAGAGATAACAGCCCTCATGAAAAAAATGGAATGCAGTGATGATGACCTCGTTGTAATGGTGGTCTACAATAGCGAGGAGGAGAGAGGAGAAGCCGAGAAAGCTCTGGAAGTTGTGAGAGAGAGAGTACTCCTACTTCAGCAGCGCGTTCCAGAAGAGACAAGACGCGCTCTTGAGAACGGAGACACAGCATACATGAGACCTCTACCTGGAGCTGCAAGGATGTATCCAGAAACAGACGTGCCTCCCGTCTTCATTTCCAACGACTTGATAGAGGAGATGAGAGCATCCCTTCCTAAAACGCCGGAGGAAAAAATCAAGGAGTTCATTTCGCTCGGACTTGGGAAGGAGCTCGCGAACCAGCTTTTGAACTCAGACTACTTTTATCTTTTTGAGAAGGCCATCGAAACATTCTCAAATCTGAGTGCAAAGACAATAGCCGCAATACTCGTCAATACTATCCCTGAGGTTAAAAGCAGGGAAGGTGTTGACGTTAGTTTGCTGAGCGACGATGATATCTTAGAGTTGCTCGAACTCCTGAACGATGGAAAGATAAGCAGGGACTCCGTGCCTCTGATAATCAAGTATTGTGTCATCGAAGGGAAACGTCCGGAGACTATAGTAAGAGAAAAGAACCTTCTCAAAGCATCACGCGAGGAGATAGAGAGAGTTGTGGATGAAATAATAAATGAAGGGAAGATACCTGCAAACTTTAAAGCGGTGATGGGGGAAGTCATGAAAAAACTTCAAGGAAGGGCTGACGGCAGGGAGGTCGCGGAAACAGTAAAGAGGAAGCTTCAGGCTAATAGCGTGTAGCCTTTATGGTTTTTTATTTCCACCTTGGTTTTCTCCCCGGGTGTAAGAGAACTTTTGAATACGACATCCCGATAAGCATAATTCCTTCCTAGAGCCATGTTGCCATCGTTTTGAATTATTGTAACCTCACCTCTCCACCCTATCCATCTTTTTGAACTCTCAATTTCAAGCCGGGATTTGAGAGCGAGCATCTCTTCATATCTCTGCTTGACCTTCCAGGAGGGTTGTAAGCTACCCTCACCACCCCTGTGAGGGGAGTAGGCGTAAACGTTAATGGAGTCTGGCTTGAGCTTTTTGAGGAATTCTACAGTTTCCTCGAAGTCCTCATCGTTCTCGGCGGGATGACCCACAAGGATATCGCTTATTATCGTAAAGCCATTAAACTCCTTTCTGATCCTGTTGAAAATCATTGCAACATCCTCCGGAGTGTAGTCCCTTTTCATACTCTCAAGAACTTTCTGGGAGGCGGACTGAATATTGAGATGCATAAATCTGTACATCTTCGGGTGGGAAAGACAGGATAGAAGATCATCAAAGTACGGCAAAATAGACGCAGGGTTTATGTATCCCAACCGTATTTTGAAATCGCCTTTTATTGTGAATATCTTTCTTAACAGGGAAGGCAGCGTTATTCCCATATCCCTTCCGTATGCTCCAGCATCTTCGGAAACGAGCACAATCTCTCTTGCATTATTTTCAACAGCTTTCGCAACAGCATTTATTATGCTCTCCGGAGGATAAGATATCTGCGATCCTCTGGTTATCCTGCAGATGCAGAACTCACATCGTCTGGAACAGCCCTCCCCGGTCGGTATGTAAGCGGTGAGGGGATTTACACGTCTCCACATAACGGTACTTAAGGGCATTCTTGGTGGATCGTTCAATCTCCTTACCCTGTATCCTTCCTCCATCTTTTTGAGAATATCTTCGATGTGGTGGAAGGAGTTCACTCCGGCAATGCTGGCCGAGGGCACAACCCCAAGTATGTTTTCCTCGCCTATTTCGGGGAGACAGCCAATAATCAGAACATTTTTACCCATTGTACTTGCCTGCTGTGCCCTCGACAGGCACTTCCTTATCATTTCCCGTGTGAGGGCGCAGCTTGCCACAATCACTATATCTGCATGTTCCTCCTTAACTATTTCGTGGCCATCGGCAAGTATTTTTGACGCCATGATCTCCACTGCTGGTATCATGGATTCGCACACGAAGCTTGTTACGCTCACTTTCGCAATATGTATCACCTCCCAGTTGCGGAGATGGCAGTCGGTTGTATTCAGTTTGAATCGGGAACTTATTTATATACTTTTATTATGAAAACATTAAATCATAAAAAAAGATGAAAATCATAAAAATGATGAAGGAGCTAACTCCTCTTGCAGAGGTGATGATATGAGAATAGCCACCGGAATTCAGAAGCTCGACGAAGCTATGGGTGGTGGACTACCGGAAAGAGCATCCATACTCCTCGTGGGAGTGCCTGGGGCAGGTAAGACAACCTTCTGTAACCAGTTCATTTATGAGGGACTAAAGAATGGGGAGGGAGCAATACACATCACTCTTAATGCATCTCCCGAGGAAATAATCAACAGCATGAAATCTTTTGGGTGGGATGTAAACGGGAAGCCTCTGAAGTTTATAGACGCATATTCTTGGCAGATGGGGGTTGAAGAGGGAAAGGAGGTGGTCAATCCAGCAAATCTCACCAACTTCACCATAGCTGTAACAAAGGCCCTGACGGAAATGAGAAATCAGAATGTGAAAAGGGTTGTGATGGACTCACTTTCGACCATGTTCCTCTTCGTGCCGAAAGACCTCTGTCTGAGATTCATTTCCATGCTATCTGCCAGGCTGAAAGGAGCAGGCATGACCATACTGATAGCCGTGGAGGAGGGTATGCACACACCAGACGTCGTCACAGCCCTTAACAGCCTTACAGACGGAACGATAAATTTCATTATGGAGAATGATATAAGACTGTTAAAAATAAACAGAATGAGGGAAACGAGAAACCTACCAATAACTCTTAAATTCAAAATAAGTGAAAGCGGAATAGAGGTCATGCCATGATTTTCTGGATTTTTTTCGCCGCCTTTTCCATTTCCAGCAATACCAAACCTAAGTTCGCTTTCGGCTGGACGAGCGTTGAGAGAATCGGAGAATCTTCATCAGAACCTACACTAATGGAGATGAATTTACCCTCTTGAGCGTCCACCATTACTTGGCTTAAAGCTCCAATGTTAAGCTCTTTAGTCACCTGCATGCCCGTACCCACAATAGCCGCTGCCATTGCTGCTAGAGCCCTCTTGTTTACTGTCTCTGGAAGATCTGAAAATACAAGCAAGCCATCAGGAGTCACAACAGCATTTCCCACCACACCTGAAACATTTTTGAGATCTGAGAGTGCTTCCTTCAATTCTTCTTCCTTAGGCATCTTTCAACCCCTCCTTTGATTTTTGAAGTACAGTATAAACTGTGGTTTTTGGATTATTTAAAGATTTTTGGAAGGTCAAAACACTCTCCTTTTAAGGATTTCTTCAAATAAGGTTATTAGAGCTTTTTCTACATTTTCTCCTGTTTTCGCGGATCCCCCGATCACTATGGGAACACCAAGCCTTTCTTTTATTTCTTCAGGCGGAAGTGCACCCTCCAAGTCCTGCTTGTTTGCAAACACTATGAACGGGATGTTCTCCTTCTTTACCTTTTCCAACATTTCCAGCGCTCTGGGAAATGATTCCGGTTTGGTCGAATCCACAATAAGTATCACACCCCACACATCCCTAGAGAGGACTTCCATTATCCAGTCGAATCTTTCCTGACCCGGGGTGCCAAAAATATTACAGGCAAACCCCTTCTTTTCCACATATCCGTGATCCAAGGCTATGGTTGTACCCAACCTGTCTATGCTCACTGCGGTCTCCGAAAGAGCCTTAACCATTGTGGACTTCCCTGCATTGTAAGGCCCCGTAATCAATATCTTTGGTATGTAGAGAGTGACTCCTGTCAGAGTGATTTTGAAGGGTATCGCAGGCTTGTGATCCACTTTGTAGTAGTTCAGATACATGAGTTTTTTCGATACTGTGGCGAGATCTATAACCAGGTCAAAAGATTCCTTTAACCTCTCGATATCTTTGGGATCATAACCCCAGTTTGTAAGGATAAATACAGATGTTGTTTTGTTTTCTTCATTCAACTTTTTACATTCCTTAACAAACTCTATTATTTCATCCACGAATCCCATGAATGTTTCAAGACAGTCCCAGACTGCTAGTTTCTGACCCTTCTCTTCCTGAATGGCCTTCTTCCACAACTCCTTTGTTTTCTCCCATGCAGGCCTACCGCTGGTTATAATCTCATCAAGAGTATATTTTGCATCACTTTTCCTTTTCAAGGTGAAAGACAGACAGTCTATGAAAATTATTTCCTGTGTTTTGAACCCATGTTTATACATATTGTTCTCAACATCTTTTGGAAGCTTGTTAGTACTCAAATATATTCCCACATCTTCTTCCTCCAGTCTGTGGGAGAGTATTTGCTGCGCGAAAGTTGCCGCGTCTGCGAGAGGATCCGCGAACAGGAGCACAGTTGAATGGACAGGTAAACCCCCCTCTAAAAGCTCATCAAGTTTAGGTATGCTCGTGGTTATTTTCATTTCTCATCACCTGATTCTTCCGCATTTGCATGGCGTTATTTTCTTATGGGGTCGTACAAGTATATAAAGATTATTTTAGCTTTTTGGAGACACATTGTCTTCCGCGGAAAGGAGCGACCATCTCAAGATAGAAAGATATTTTAATGAGTGTGTTCTGAGTATTAAAACGTATGGAAAGTCACTTACCTTTCGTGAAGATAAACGGATTTAAGCTGAGGTTCTCTGAGAATCTTATCTTCCGATCGGTTCTTAAAACGGGCGTGCCTTTCGAGGATGCTGTCAGAGTTATGGAGTACGTTAAGGACAGCGTTTTTGGCAGAAAAAGCATAGCTGCGGAAGAGCTTTTTGAGATAACAAAGAATGCGCTTACCAATATCTGTGGTTCCAAATTCACGAAAAGATACGAGCTCTGGCACAGGTACAATGTTCTCAGGAGGAGGGGTATCGCTGAACCCCTCCAAATCCTTGTCGGCGGCCCTCCCGGTGTGGGAAAAACGGTGTCTTTAACTGATGTGGGTTTTCGTCTGGCAATTTCCCGAACAATAACCACTGATGCCATAAGGCGTGTGCTGAAGGTTCTGATAAAGGAAGACCCGATTCTCCATCTACCGTCTTATCGTGTGTGGAAAAAACTTCCGGGTCATGAAGTCACGGAACATCCAGAGATAGAAGGGTTTGTGAAGCAGGTCGAATTCCTAAGTCCTTTCATAGTCGAGCTCGTGAAAAAATCCATCAAAGATAAAAAGGATGTCGCCATTGAGGGTGTGCATGTCACTCCATGGCTTCTCGAGTCAGATCTGCTTAAAAAACCGAATGTGATACAGGTGTTTCTGAAAGCACCTGAAAAGGGAACGTACCGTCAAATGTTCTTCTCAAAAAGACTGAGGGAAGGAGAAACTGATAGGCAGCTCATAGAAGAGGATTTTGAGGCATGTACAAAAATAAACGAATTTCTGGTTGAGGAAGCCCGAAAAAGGCGGTTGCACATAATAAAGTTCCGCACGATGGAGCAAACGGTCGGAGAGCTTCTGGAAGTGGTAAATTTCAGAATAAAAAGGATTGTGTGCATGCTGAACGGTATGGCCGCACACGCTGCTTACAGAGAGGAGTACCCAGAATTCATATAGAGCTTCACGTTAATCCCTCAATAAGAAACCAGTTCTTAGCCTTAAACGGGGTCGGAGGGGATGGATAACTCGAACAAAACACGGAAGACCTGTGCGGGAGGGAGAACCGAAAAAGGCAGGAAAAAGAAGAAAAATATAATCTACCTTGTGCCTCACACACACTACGATGCGGTCTGGATCTTCAGCAAGGAGGATTACCTCCGTATCAACATTATGATACTGAAAAAAGCTGTTGAGCTTCTTGAAAAATATGAGGAATTCAGGTTTCTTCTGGAGCAGACACACCTTCTGGAAGAAATAGAAAAGAGAGAACCGGAACTTTTCAAAAAACTCGCGAAATTCATAGAGGAAGGTAAAATTGAGATTGCAGACGGGGAGTATTTAATGGCGGATACGATGATTCCGCAGGAGGAGACGCTCATCAGAGAGATCCTTGTGGGCAAGAAGTATGTGCAGGAAAAATTCGGGAAGGGTGTTGAAGTTATGTGGCAGGCTGACAGCTTCGGGCTGAACGCACAACTCCCCCAAATTTACAGAAAAGCAGGATACAAATATGTTGCATTCAGGCGCGGATCCCACGAGATTAAACCCTCTGAATTTATCTGGGAAGCTCTGGATGGAACAAGAATTCTTGCTCACTTTATGCCCTTAGGTTACAGAGCGGGTCTGAATCTGGACAGGCTGGAAGAATCCTACAGATTTCTGAAAGGTGTGGCTGCATCGCCACACATACTCATGCCTTGCGGTAGCGGAGTCACCCTTCCGCGTGAGGAGATAGTTGAAGCTGTGAAAAAATGGAATAAGGAGCACGAAGATGCGGAGATGAGGATCTCAACACCTTCAGAGTTTTTCAGAGCACTGGAAAAATATCGGAATGAATTGGTTGTGAGAAAGGGGGAAATGTATTCCTGTAAGTACTCAGAAATTTTTCCCGATACGGCCTCAAGCAGGATAAAAATAAAAAAGACGCTCCGCGCACTGGAGTGCAAGCTCATAACCTTAGAGAAATTTGCCACAGTGAATTTTTTACTGACTGGACGCTATCCAGAATATCTGGAGGATTGCTGGAAAAAGCTGCTGTTCTTAGCTTTCCACGATGTGATATCAGGCACAAGCACAGATGCTGCTCTTGAGGAAGCGGAGCGTTGCGCTTCTCTTATAGATAGGAGATGTGAAGAAATGATGCGAGAAATATTATCATCAATTGTAGAAAGCGACTCCAACAGAGAAATGGGTGCGGATTTTGTCGTATTTAACCCGCTTCCGTGGAGAGTTATTGATTGGGTGGAAGTTGAGCTGGAGCTTGAGGCCGGGAGAATACGTGAGAACTGTGGAGTTCTTCTGGAAAGCGGGGATAAGAAGGTTGATGTGGAAGTTATCGCTTCCGAAAAACACAGAGACGGCTCTATTAAAAAAGTAAAACTTGGTTTCATTGCGGATGTTCCACCGCTGGGCTACAGAGCGTACAGAGTAATAGAGACGGGTAAAAACACAAATACCCGGGACAAAATCCATGTGAGCGAAAGCACAATTCGAAACAAATTTTTTGAAGTGAAGGTAAACAAAGAAAACGGCATGATTGAAGTTTGGATGAACAAAAAAAGGATTTTTGGAGGTAATGAGCTCGTTATAGAGGAAGAATCAGGAGATCTCTACTCTCACAGACAGCTGCTGAAGAATCCCATAAAGACAGAAAGTGGAGATGGAATCAAATACGGCGAGTTCAAAATAAAGGAGGTGAAAATCACAGCTTCCAACCTCAGAGCTATCATAGATGTTGTGGGTGATTACTTTTCTCTAAGATGGCCCTACAGACTTGTGGAGCACTTCAAACCTTTGTTGTGGAGACACAACACACTTAGCTTCAGGAAAAGAATCGTCATTTACAGGGACTTGCCGAGAATAGACTGCACGACAATCATTCTCAACAAGCACCCGAGAATAAGACTGAGAGTCCGCTTCACAACACCCATAAATAACAAAACTTACTGGTGTGAGACACAGTTTGGTGTGGTGGAAAGGAAAGCCAACCTGTTTTACGATGATTTTACAGGATATAAGGAAGCGCCCTCCGGCGTGTATCCGGCTTTGAGGTGGATAGCTTATGAGGATGATGACGGGTTGGGGGTGACTGTAATCAATAAAGGAATCCCTGAAAATGAAATCAGAGATGGTAGCATTTATCTAACTCTGCTAAGGTCCGTAAATGTTCTGTCCTGCGATGGAAAGGCAGGTCCGATTATTCCAGTAAACGCTACCGAGCTCGGAGAACATGTTTTTGAGTACGCTTTACTACCTTATACGGAAGGGTGGAGAAAGTCCGAGCCGTACATACACGCTTATCAATTCAACCACAGGATGATGATCCTAAAAAAGAAAATAAAATGCAGTAGCAGCAGGTCTTTTCTGGAAGTGGAACCTTCCAATGTGGTTCTCAGCGCTTTTAAAAGGAGTGAAGACGGAGGAAAAATCATAGCAAGGATTTATGAAACAGCGGGTCGTGAAACACGAGCCGTTTTGAAACTTTTCAAGGAAGTAAAAGATGCAAGCATTGTGGATATTTTAGAAAGGAAATATAAAAAATCAAAAAAAAACATTAAATTTTCTGAAAATAACTTGGTTATATCTTTAAATCCATTTGAAATCACAACAGTTTCCGTGAGGTTATGAAATATATTCTAAAACAAGGGATATCATTATAATTGAACGAGCAATAAGATGTCCGTTCTCTACGATTCCTGTCTACGATCAGGAGGATGAAGGTTCTATAGATAGGCGTGGCACATTGCCAAGGAGACCCATATGCGTAATCCTTAGAGTATACCTACCCGGACGGAGAATCATAAAATTTTCGATCTCGAAATTTCTCCGGATAATGATCCTTAAGGTTCGATCCCTGTCGCTTTTATACCCGAAGGCTGTGAAATCAAACTTCCCGTTTTCAATTTTTGAGAGTTTTTTCACAACCTTTTGGGGGGCATCTCTCGTGAAGATTAGCAACGTTCTGTGAGGGGATGCGGATTTCACAACTTCAAGATGATCGCTTGAGTTCTCATAATAAATTGCGTGACCATCGCAGAAGACAAGGCCCGTGAGTGCATATCTTCCCGATAAGTTCACTTCTCCAAACATCCCGCAACCATGAACGAACGTATCGATAAAGTTGGGTCGGGATTCAACACTCACCGTTATGTTGGGCAATTTGTGCTTTTTGGATGGCTGGATGTACACGGAAAGAGAGGTGGAGGAAATTAACACGTTGCCATTGTAAACCTCCACTTCAAGTATGTACCTACCCACTCCTATGGAGGATGCGGAAATATTGCTAATGTATGTACCGGGAGAAATTTCTATTAAATTTTGTTGAAATTCTGCAGATAAGTTTTTTACACTATCTTTTAATATGAAATCCGTTGGTTTCAGACCGGAAACCGGATCAGTATTTGATCCGATTTTCATCACAAAATATATGTTTTCATTTTCCTTGAAAATTGATGAAAGGTTCTCATAACATTCATTTATAAAATGATATTGTACTTTAGAGGTGCAAATTTCAAAGGGAATTCCGGTAATCTCTATATCCGCTGAAGGTGATGGCATTTGTTCATATACTTCCTCACCGTTGTTTAATTTAGAAATTGCATGAAAACTGAGAGTGTATTTTCCTATTTCAATTGATGGGAAACTAACGTTCAAATTCGCGATTGCACCCCACACTCCGGAATCCTCGCGTGGGGCAGTTAAATTTGTTAGATTTATTTCACTAGTTGTGCCTAAAGGAGAATGAACTGTCACCCACACCCTTTCTATGGGATTATCACGATTTCTGAAAACATATGCGGAGATATTTAGTTGAGGATATTCTACTGCATTTTTTATATCTACGGACGTCCTATTATTAATTACAAAAATAGCACTCTGATTAATTATTCCTATTCTCACAACAAATTCACTTGCATTCCATCCATATTCTCCATTTTTTCCGAAAACTTCAGCCTTCAAAATGTGCGTTCCTCCTTCCTGGGGAGCAACGAAATCAAAGCTGTATTCGCCACTATCGTTAGTCGTCACGAATCTCATCTCATCACCAATCTCGATAACCGTGGGCTCGGGATTGACGACCTTTCTAACTATTATGTCGTCAAAATAAGCAGATCCATTTACCCATCTCGCATCAACTCCCACACTAATATCATGAGTTCCAGCATTAAGCGTTACGATCTCAGAACCGCCTTTTAGAATACTCCCATTATAAGAATCGTAAATGATGTTGGTCCCATCAACATTCACCACCGAATAAATAAGATTACTGCCTAGAAATGGAATGTCGTTTCTGTACTTCACCCTGATCTCATAACTGCCGTTCTGAGTTACCACAAAATCTTTGTTGGCCATTACTATACATGGAAAGGAGCCCCATGATGGATCCGAGTAAACTTTAATAGCATATGGCGGGGATGAATAGTAATCGTTGCTCAGGTTGTAGCTGCTACTGCTACATAAACCATAAGTGGATAGGGTCCAGCCAGTTAAGCCAAAATCAAATCCATCATAAAAAATAAAAAGGTCTGATGGATCCACACCTCCCGCAGTGGCATTAGGATTCCCGTAAACCATAAATATCTTGGTTTCGTTATACACAGGGATGTAGGGTATCTTAACCCAAACCGTTGTGTTTTGTGTGTTACACCCACTTTCTATCCAGTATTTCAGAACCCTTCCTGCACTATCGATAAATCTAAGATCGGAACAGTCACTTTTGAGTTTACCCTGAGCGATAAGCCGGTGCGTATCTACTATAATCGGTAATGTGTAATTATATAAGTCATAAATGCTACCATTTATTAGTATTTCTCTCCAGTATTTCCATACACCGTTTTCCCCTTCCAGATATCCTTTGGAATTTAGAATGGTGAACACGTCCGAACCGTCGAGTTGCAAATGTAATGGCACCCTGGCAACTCCAGTCCCACTAGAATTCATGACAATACCGGAAACATGAATGATCTCTCTCGGATTAACTTTAGAGGTGTTCAAAAGAAAAGTAATGTTGAGCGTGTATTGTGCGAGACCGACCGCTGGTAGGACACCAACAATAAGAAATAAAAATAACGGAACCCATTCCAGCATTTCTTTTTTATTAGATAATACCATAATAAATTATAATGTCATTTCATTGTATTATAAAATAATTTCTTTCCACCGTTACGGCATTCATTCCGCATCCCTTCGGTATTACCCTTACTTCTCGGGGTACTGAGGATACATTTTCAAGGATTATATATCTTACATCCCCCGGGAATAGCGTACCGACCGAAAAATTAACGCCGTTGACATAAGTCAATAGACTAAAATTTTCAAGAAGAACACTTACTTTTCCAATATTAATGTTCTCTGTCCCGGTAGCTCTCACTTTTATTGTGAGGGTTTGATCTGTGGTTGAATATACGACCTCATCGATATTTATGGTTTTATCGGTACACTCAATTCCCGAATTCTCAGTAATGTCTTTTGTCTGTTGTTTTGCGGTTGTTTTCATCCAGTTCCCGATAATTATGGCCATGCCTACCACTATAACGACTAGAAGAACACTTGCAAGGAAAGGAGTAATGGCTTTTTTCTTTTTCATGTGGCTCCACCCTCCTTCTCGGGAATGAGTGGTTCATCTCCGGCATACGAAAAGAACGCCCATCCCAAAGGCGGTCGTTTCAACACATGAGCTTTGTTACAATCACCATATACCACGATTTTTTCAGGACCATTTTCATCGTTGATAAGATGTTTGCTGTCTGGGTTTCGAAAAAATGCGGTAAGGTTTATATATACGTATTTCCCCTCACCACTTTTTATTATGATAGGGTGTTTTAATGATTCCACCATCAAGTTACCAGCGACATCTACCTCCACTTTTTTAACGCTGATGTCCTTAACTCCCGTGTTTTCCAAATATATCGCCATAATCATTTGTGAGGGATCAAACCTTGAGAATTCACCTCTTATAACAAAATTTTTACCTAAACATTCAGTATCTTGTTCAGAACTTGGGTTCTTAATATTTTTTAAATAATAACTTCTTATTCCAATAAATAGCCCAAACGTAATTCCCAGAATGACTGCAAACATCATAATTCTTATTCCATTTTTTTTTCTTTCCACGTCAAACTATGGGGTTTAACATCTATATAACTTTTTCTGAGTTTTAGAACGGATTGTCTTAACAAAAAATGTGGCACACTACTAACAACTTTTCAAAATGATTCGGTAGAAGATTTATTTTTGAACTGAAAATTACTCTGAACAACACCCGTCATGATCCTTTTCATCGAACCATACTGCTCTCGGCTCCCCGCTTCCCGTTTCGCTTAGCTGGGTACCAACCACAATCTCAAAAACCCACCCACCGTCAATACAGCCAAGACGTTTGCGCCGAAAACTTACCTTTGTTGCTAAAGTTCCGCGGGCGGAAATATTTGCTTAACTTTGGAGTATTCCTTCCTTTTCACATTCAGTAAACTCCCACCTTGCGAATGATGTATACTTTTATGAAATCTTCAATAAACATCCATGCAAGTGCGTATAGCCACACCACGATGGCGAGTTTAAATCCAAGAGCTGGGATGAGTATCCCTAGACCAGAAATTATTGTTGCGATAATATCTGTCGATAAAACAGCCATGAGAACATACTTGGATGGATATGGTTTTTTCCAGAAATGATCGCGATTTCTGGCTATGAAAAGTGTTGCATGTCCGACTATGACCAGTTTCAGGAACACCAACGTTTGGAGGATTGGAAGGGGTAATTTTAGACCTTCAATTGCATAATAATACAGTAAAAACGAGCTTGTCAGTCCCGTGGCCCCCAGCACGGTGGACAGTAACAGAACCTCCTTGAGTTTGAACCGCGCAGGTGTTTTCTGTTCCACCACATTGTCGTAAGAGATGGACAGGATCGGGATGTCGTTTAACAGGATCAACAGGATAAGCATAAGCACAGTGAGAGGATAGAAATGGAAGATCAGTATGGATAGTGTCATGAAAAATAATATTCTGATGGTCTCGGTTATACGATAAATAACATAACCTTTCATTCTCTGGAATATTCTTCTGGCTTCGACTATAGCATCATGAATAACGCCCAGCCCCGGCTTTAACAGAACTATGTCTGCTGCGGCTCGTGCGGCATCTGTTGCGTTGTACACGGCTATTCCGCAGTTGGCCTTTTTAAGCGCGGGAACATCATTAACACCATCACCAGTCATTGCGACAAAATGACCTTTTCTCTGCAATGTTTCTACTATTTTGAATTTATGTTCGGGAAAAACTTCCGAGAATCCATCCGCCTCCTCTACGAACTCTGTAAATTCCTCTTTTTTCTTTAATTTTAACAGATCTTTCATAGAGTATATTTTGTTTCCGATCCCGAGAAGCACGGCTATCGTCCTAGCTATCGCGATATGATCTCCTGTTATCATTTTTACGCGTATGCCCAGATTTTTTATCTTCTGGATAAGTTTGAACGAATCCTCACGCGGTGGGTCGTAAAGGGAAACCAAACCGACAAATTTCCACTTCCCCGTTGATTCTTTAACAGCGACACCGATACATCTGTACCCCTTCTCAGCGAATTTATCGATTTTTTTCTTAAGGTTTTTTTGTTCCTCTTCAGACAGTTCGCACAGCTTTGCTATAACTTGTGGCGCGCCCTTAGCAACATGCATGTGTTTGTCCCCTTTCTGCACTTCAGCTTCCGTTCTTTTTATAACCGGATCAAAAGGTGTGAACTTCAGAACCTTGAATTTATTTATTTCGTTTTTTAATCCCATTTCTTCCATTTTCCTGAGTATTGCCAGGTCTATCGAGTCATTATCCTCATATCGAGACGCAAGCGCTGCATATATGATCACATCCTTCTCGGTGAAACTCCCCTCAAGAGAAACTTCTCCGATTGTCAATTCGTTCTTTGTTAGGGTTCCTGTTTTATCACAGCACAAGACATCCACCGATGATAGCTCCTCTATTGATGTTAACTTGGTCACCAGGGCGTTCTTTTTTGCCAGCACCATTGCCCCTCTGGCCAATATAACCGAAATAACGGCGGGCATTGCCACCGGTATAGAGGACACAAGCAAAACGAGAGAAAATCTCAGCGTTTCTATTAAAGATTGGTTTGTTCTGAGGGCGTCTATTATTATGAACAGAATAAGAAATACGGCAAGGCCAATCAAGTAATCACCTATATCGATTACTATTTTCTGCACATGAGATTTCTCCTTTACACTCTTGACCATCTCTACTGTCTTACCAAAATAGGTGCGTTCACCAGTGGCGGTGACAACCGCGTTCACTTCCCCTCGCTTTATAACAGAACCCGCATAGATTTTATCCCCCCTCTTTTTTTCGATTGGTAGCGACTCCCCCGTCAGTGCGGACTCATCTACAAGCAAATACTCACCATCTGTTATCATCGCATCAGCGGGTACGATGTCGCCTATACGAATTCTCATTATGTCTCCGGGCACGAGCATTCGGGCATCTATCGTTTGCCATTTGCCGTCTCTAAGAACTCGCGCCCTGATCGCCATTTTTTTCTTTAACAGTTCAATGACGTTAGCAGCCTTGTATTCCTCCAGAAACCCTATTATTGCGTTCACGAACAGCAGCACAACTATCAGCGTGAAATCAACCCAGTGATGAATCACGGCTGAGAGAATTGCTGCGGATTCTATCATCCAAGGAATCGAACCCCAGAAGTATGATAAAAATTTTAGGAGAGGGTGTTTTTTCTCTTCTTTTATCTCGTTATACCCGTATTTTTTCAGACGAAGTTCGGCCTCGGTGGAACTAAGCCCCTTTGTGGGATCTGAGGCAAGTGATTTTAAAACGGAATCTAGTTCCGCGTCCACATTGTTGTCATCATCCTTATGATTACTCTGACCGTTCTGTTTCATGGAAAAGATTTATGCAAATCATCCCTTTATAAATTTTTTCTTATCTCCCGTCTCCCGTCGATCCCGCCCATCATCAATGGTGTGATAAACCCGGGGCGGGGCAAGCCTCCCTCAAAATAAATGCACAGGACTGATTATAAATCTGGTTAAACCCGACAAAAAACGGAAAAATTTTTGCATCATCACGGGCAGCATTATTATTTTTTCCAATACAGGAAATCAGTAGGCAAGACGATCACCATACACAAAAAATCAAGCAAACG
>WAPT01000015.1 GCA_015520605.1 Nanobdellati archaeon | reverse complement strand
TCAAAACTCCCCGTTGTTGCCACACTCAAAATGTTCGTACCGGGTTTTATGCAACTCAGCTTTATTTTCTGAGTGAAGGTTTCATAATCGGTTCTGATGGGAAACTCCAGAGCGCAGTCATCCCTTCCGTTTAATCTGATCTCGAGCACACCCCTTGCGTTCAACGTGCCGACCCTCCCTACAACAACGAGACTCCTGTTTTCCTCCCTCATCATCTCAAGTAATCGCTCATCCATATTAAACTCATAACTCCTGTAGCTCTTCTGTGTTGCCCCATAGTAGTATATGCTGATTCTCACATCACTCAGTTTGTAAGCTGAGTTCCTTCCGCTGTAAATTCTCAGCGTGTTTTCTCCGGCAGCGAGATTCACGCTTGCTTTGTCGAAATCGATTTTGTAAGGGAGGGGGCTCTCCTGCGGTCTGGCACAGTAAACATTCACGTTGTTTATATCAATGCAGAGGTCTTCGTTTTTTATTGCCTCATCCACATTGAAAACGATCTCCCCTTTCTTAAAACCATCGATCTCATATGGATAAACAACAAAGCCTTTAGTGTATTCCCTGTATGTGTAATCGACCTTGTAGATCTTCAGGTATGAGAAAACGTAGGTTGTTGGGGCCCAGAATTTCAGACCAGAACTCTCGCAGCTTATCTCAATTTCGTTGTGGGTGGGGTTGACATCATTTACCACAATTTTTATTTTTTTGGGCGAGGTTTTAGCATGATAGACATCTTTTCCGTTCACCCTGATTATGAGATCTCCATACATGTTCGTCTCTGCCACATCTCCCTCAATAATTATTCTGGTTATGTTTTTACCGTTCACCACAAAGCTCTGGGAGTTGCTGGAGAACAATCCGTTCTTTACTACCACGTTTGATGCATTCACCACAATATCCGTACCTGCGGTATCCCCAACATTAACATTCCCCAGCATGATTGTTCTGGATGTTTCTCCTATTTCGCCGAAGGAAGGTATTGAAACGGAGTAGATGGTGATGTTATCATGCTCTCCGATTCCTGGTATTTTGAAGATTCGGATGGACATCGCTACTCCCACCAGAAGTATGAGCACAGCAACCAAGAACACCTTAACGAAATTTTCCATTGACAGCCACCCCCGTTCAATTTGAGGTTTGGTTTTCCTTGTATTTAAAATTTTGGCGAAAAAACACAATCATGCAGATAATAAAGCTCGATCTCAAGGACAGGACGAGGTTGAAAATTCAACACTACGAGGATCTTCTCACATTAAAGGATGTGATAAAGGCAGGAGACATCGTCGGGAAGAAGGACCTGAGAAGCGTGCAGATTGAGGGTGTGAAGGAAAAAAAGCCAGCATACTTGAAAATAAAAGTTGAAAGGGTGGAGATGGAAGGTACCGTTCTAAAACTTCTTGGTCCGATCGTGGAAGCTCCGGAATATGTCACGAGAGGTTATCACTCCTTCCGTATTAAGGAAGGGGATATTATAGACCTTTGGAAGGAAGAATGGAGGGAAGCTGACATAATAAAACTGAAGGAAGCTTCACGCTACAAAGGGCTAAGGGTGTTTATCTGTGTAATTGATGAGAGAGAAGCAGACGTTGCTATTGCAACAGAACTTGACTGGAAGCTGATCACCACAATAAGAAAAAGAGGGGGAGGAAAGAGTTATGAAAGCAAGGATGAGGAAAGCAAGAGGTTTATTGCTGAAGTAAGAAAGGTTATTGAGGAAAACACAAGAAATGTTGATGGGATCATAATAGCGGGACCAGGATTCAGAAAGGATGAGCTTTATGCTACGCTTCCCGATGAGCTAAAGAAGAAGGCCATTGTGGAGAGTTGCTCAGTTACCGGTGTAACTGGGATCAATGAGGTCATAAAAAGAGGTTACCTCGATAAGATTATAGGTGGAATTAAGATTTCAGAAGAGACGAGAATTGTGGAGCAGTTGTTAGCGGAGATTAGAAAGGAGAGTCATCTCGTGACCTATGGTAAGGAAGATGTAAATAGAGCTGCAGAAATGATGGCCGTTGAGAAGCTTCTCATAGTTGAAAGTTTCCTTGGAAATGAGGATACTGAAAAGATTATGAAAAAGGTTAAAGAAGGAGGAGGAAAGATTGTTGTGATCCACACAAGTCATGATGCTGGCAGGATGTTTGAGAGACTTGGAGGTATTGCTGCTTTTCTGAGGTTCAGAGTCGATTGAGAGCTCGCTGACGCTCTCTTTGAACTGTGAGACTAGTGCGAGCCAACATTGCTCATCGCTTTCTGGAATATACTTGTTGTTACTGGCATTCCAAAAACACTTGCAAACACCTCTTTCATGGTCGAGATAAGTTTTTCTGCATCTTTTTTAGTGAGCTCTCCTCCGATCTTCATGTTCTCTATTTTTATGCTGACCCCACTTTCCTCCACCGCCTTGTTAGCGAGCTTCTCTACCAGAGTTGTTCCACAAATTTTTGAAAAATTCAAAAGAATGTTTTCGATTACCTTTTCCATCATGGTCTCTGCACCTTAGAGGGTTCTTGCCACTAGCTCTCCAAGTGTCGATTTTGAAATTACATAGACTACTATTGTCTGATTGTGGAACCCTAGAGGTCCTCCAGCCGTCGGTGCTATCTCTCCGTAGGTCTCAAAACCTATTATGGGGGTGTCCTTACCAACTATTTTCTTGATGGCTTCTACCTCTTTGCTGGCTTTATCTTTCAGGTATTCTTTTCTCGAGATGCAGTTAAACACAATACACGCTACAATTTCTTCAGGCTCTCCCGCCCTCTGAACCGCCTCTTCCGCGGCCTCTCTTGCAGCCTCTATCATCGCTTTTTCATCACCCCTCATAATTCTGACAACGCTACCCTCTGGAACCTCTGCAGCACAGACGATACTACCGTCAGGGTTCCTTATTATAGGCCATCTGAGTCTGTAACCCCCTTCAATTTCTGGAATTCCAAGAGAGTAAATCGTGAATTCTTTTCCAAGCTCTCTCTCCTTAATTTCCCTTTTGAAGAATTTTTCGTAGATTTTGATCGCGGGCTCTCCGTTGATTTCGTATATCGTTCCGCCCTTGGATTTCGTCACTATAAATGGCTCACTGGCTGGCTGCCACCCGTGTCTTACTCCGAAACCCGTCGCGAACTCGGACTTGAGAATAGCACCAACCACGGCATCGCTATACACATCATCGTTGGACATTTCGTATGTTTTCTCCATTTTCAGGTCATCTCCGGGAGAGCCTCCTACAGTCGGGAAAGTTGTACCCACAACATCCATTACTCCCCTCACAATATCCGCACCACCACCACTGAGTGCGTCAGGGAGTATTATTGCTGAATATTCTGTAAGTGCCGCGAACCTTCCTGAAGGTGTCTTTATGAAAATTTGAGACGCTGTTCTGATATCCTCCCCTAGATTCTTCATCGCAGAGATCATAACCTTCTGTCCTGCCTCTCTTGCGTTCCTACTAATGTTCTCACCCACACCAACACCTACCTTTATTTTATCGCTCTCTATGCACATGATTGCCACAGAACCCGTAGCAACACCGCCATTTGTAATCTCACCGGCAGTCGTACAGCCTATTAATGGACCCTTTATTACACCTCTTATACCCTCCAGTAGCTTTTTGGGATCGTATTTTGCGGAGCAAAACACCAAGGAGAGAGAAGGTTTTCCTTTAATTCCATCAAGTGCTTGACTTGCAGCCTCTTTTCCCGCCTTGAGAGGATCCTCCTCGAACGACTGCCCCTACATTTACTCTTATCATTTTTCACCACCTCCAAGTTTTTTGCTTAGAGAGACTCTGAAAAGTTTCTTAGACCTAAATAAATTAAATCGAAGGTAGAAGCTTGGGCGAACACTAGGTAGTATTAACTGCTCACTAAGATGCTTAATAAAAATTTCTATTTATGAGAATACATTTCAAAAAAAGTAACCATGACAACACAACTACTCAAAATAATCATATGGAAGAAAAATCAAGAAATTGGCGTCGGGGGCGGGACTTCCAGCCACACCACCCAATAAAGGTGGTGAAGGCGTTTGAACCCGCGCGGCCTTACGGCCACGGGCTTAGCAGGCCCGCGCCCTACCAGGCTAGGCGACCCCGACAAAGCCTACACAGGCAAGCCAATATCATCATCTTACATAACTATTTAAATTTTTTAAATCTCAATATCATCCAAACCTTGGACAACTCTTTAAGGGTGAATGCTGATGTCAGTAAATGTGCTTGACACAAAATCCATAAGAGGGAAGGATGTGTTTACCGATAGAGGGATGTACTGCGGGAAGGTTGAGGATATTGAGCTCGATATGAGCAAGTTCAGGGTAAGGTCCATCGTGATAAGCATAGCGCGGGGCTCTTATCTTGAAATGGAACTTGGCGGCAAGAAAGGCATTATAGTTCCATATTCCATGATAAAGGCCATAGGAGATGTCGTGATAATTAAGCACATAAGCATATCAGAGAGGCAGGAACAAGAGGAGGCTGCAGAAATGACAGCATAGACCTTAGTTTTCCCCTTCTTCTGGCTTTATTCTTGCGGCTCCTGTTCTTATCGCTACTCTGCTGACCTCTCTCGCTACAGCTTGGTGCAGAGCTCTATCAAGGACCTCCGGCACAACTCTGTTCTCGCTTAACCCCGTTTCTTCTGTGTAGCGGGCTATGGCCATTGCCGCCGCTATTTTCATTTCCTCGTTGATCTCTTTAGCTCTAACATCAAGAGCTCCCCTGAAGACCCCGGGAAAAGCGAGAGCGTTGTTTATCTGGTTTGGAAAATCGCTTCTTCCAGTACCTACGATGCTTGCACCGCCCTTTTTTGCCTCATCCGGCATTATCTCAGGCACAGGATTTGCCATTGTAAAAACAATAGCGTTATCATTCATGGATTCCACCATCTCCCTTGTGACTATATTAGGGGCTGAGACTCCTATGAAAACATCCGCACCCTTCATCGCGTCTGCAAGCGTACCTTCCATTCCTTCAGGATTTGTTATTTCAGCAAGCTCCCTCTTCGCAAAGTTAAGGTCTTCCCTTCCTTGATGAATCACACCTTTGCTATCACACACAACTATGTTCCTAAAGCCAAAATTTAGTAAAAGCTTTGCTATGGCCGTTCCGGCTGCACCGGCCCCGCAAATCACCACCCTCACTTCCTTTCCCTTACCCACGAGCTTCAGAGCGTTCGTGAGAGCTGCAAGAACCACAATTGCAGTGCCGTGCTGATCATCATGGAAAATAGGGATATCAAGCAGCTTCTTCAGTCTTTCCTCTATCACAAAACACCGCGGTGCGGCTATATCCTCAAGGTTTATGCCTCCAAAAACAGGTGCTATTGCTCTCACAACCTCCACAACTTTCTCATCATCCTGCGTGTCGATACAGATTGGAAAAGCGTCCACACCGGCAAGCTCCTTGAAAAGTACGGCCTTTCCCTCCATGACGGGTATGGCAGCGCAAGCTCCAATGTTTCCAAGTCCGAGTACCGCTGAACCGTCACTTACCACAGTAACGAGGTTCCACTTTCTGGTGTAATCGTAAGCCAGCACGGGATTTTCCTTTATCGCTTTAGAAACCTCCGCGACTCCGGGTGTGTACGCTGCAGCCAGTTTATCCCTGCTGTCAAGAACCACTCTCGACACCACTTCTATCTTGCCGAGACTGTGCAGTTCAAAAACCTTTTCCTTTTCCATTCTTTTCACCTCACCACAATAAACTTCGCTTTTTCCCCGCTTTTCTTTACGGTAAATCTCTCCCCTTCCTTTATCTCTATCCAGTTCTCATCGTTGTCAGCTATCAACAAGCCCTCCCCTCGCTCGAGTGTGACCGAGATAGCTGAATCCTCGCCGACCACAAACGGTCTAATTCTGCAGTTGTGGGGATTGTTGAACGCCACCCCTATTCCCTCATCAAACAGGTCTCCGCCAGCTGAATAATAATAAGCTGTTGATCCGAACGGTGTGGAAATTATGATACCGTCTCCCACCACATTCTCAAAGACCATGATATCTCCAAGCTTGCTGGAGAGATGTGCATGGTTACGCTGCTCTATTTTCACGCTGAACCTTATTGCGTGAGTTGGCTTTTTGTTGTGCAGTTGCACTTCATTGAGGGCTCTCTTTGTTTTCTCATTGAATTCTGCCTCGAGTTTCATCTTCTCCACTATCTCGTAAGAACCCTCCTTGACTTTTCTTAGGACTTCCGTCATCTTTTCGGCATGGAAGTAACATGTTCTGCAGGAAGTGTGCTTGCTGAAACAGAGCTTCGGGATAGAAGGGTACAATCTCTCAGCCACAAGAACTGTGCCATCGCCACCCACACAGACAACAAAATCTGGCGTGTCCTCTTCCTCCTCAAAGCCAATGGACTTGATTATAGATGTTATATTTTTTCTTTCCTCCTCGTCCCTCAAAACTAGGACAAACGTTTTCATAAGCGGGCTACCTTTTCTTTTTGAGGTAAAGGTAAGCACTCACACCAGCTATAGCACCTTCCCCAACGGCAGTTGCCACCTGTCTCACGTTTGCTGAAGCTGTGGTTATGTCGCCTGCTGCAAACACACCCCCCACATTCGTGCTCATATCACTATTGACCTTTATGAATCCATGCTCGTCAAGTTCAACACCGAGTTTCTGTGCAAGAACAGCTGATGGTACCGAACCTATCTCTATGAAGAGTCCATCAACGTCCAACCACTTTTCCTCATTCGTCTTAATATTTTTCACCTTGATCCTCTCCAGCTTATCCTTTCCATCCAGCTCCTCAACTACACTGTTTAGAATAAACTCAACGTTGTTTAGCTTCTTTGCAGCTTCCACCTTAATTTCCTCTGCCCTGAACTCCTCCCTTCTGTGAATCAGGTAGACCTTTCTCGCTATGTTGGAAAGGAAGAGAATGGCATCGAAGGCTGCGTCACCACCTCCGATAACTGCAACCACCTTATCCCTGAAAAACATGCCATCGCAGGTTGCGCAGTATGAAACACCTCTCCCCAAGAATTCCTCCTCACCCTTAACGCTCAGCTTCCTTCTCTGCATCCCCACCGCGAGGATTAATGCCCTGCTTTTTATCTCCCTCTCACGGATTGTTAACACAAACAACTCCCCATCCTTTCTTGCATCTATGACCTCGTCCATTACGACTTCAACATTGCTGTAGGAAGCTACCTGTTCGAACATTTTTTCAGCAAGCTCCATACCGCCTATGCTTTTGAAGCCAGGGTAATTCTCGATGATGTGCGCTTCAGCCATCGCTCCACCAAGCTTTGAGAACACGAGCGCCACACGCAAGTTATATCTTGCACAAAAAAGTGTTGCAGTCATACCTGCCGGGCCACCACCAATAACCGCAACATCATAAACTTTTTCCGCCATGGATGGAAGGTTCGGGTGGAAAATTTAATAATATCACCCACCGCTCACCACAGGAATGATGTGAAGCTCCACCACATCCCCTTCCACTTCCTCTTCTGTGGGCACGATTTTATCGTTGATTTTGACGAGTACCGTCACGGGATTTATGCCTGCATTTCTCAGAATATCCTCAATCTTTGCCTTTTTACCTTCAAACTCAAGTTCTTTATCATTACCTTCCAAGCTTTCTGCGTCCCAGATTATTTTCACGCGCATAGCTTAAAACTCCGCAGGAAAATTTTTAATATTACTATGGCAGCTTAATTACATGGAGAATATCGATAATGCTTTCTCCAAGCTCGTTAAGATGGTTGAGAAGTTAAGGAGCGAGGAAGGATGTCCCTGGGACAGAGAACAAAAAATTGAGGATTGGATGCGTTTCCTTAAGGAGGAAGTTGAGGAGCTCGAGGAAGGAATAAACAGGAAGGATTGGGATAATATAAAGGAGGAGCTGGGCGATGTTCTTTTCCTGGTGGTTATGATCGCTCAGGTCTGCAGGGAAGGAAAGAAATTCACGATAAATGATGTCCTTGCGGAGATAATTTCCAAGGTTGAGAGAAGACACCCCCATGTTTTTGGTGAGATGAAAGCGAATAGTGCTGAGGAAGCTCTAGAGATCTTTTACAAAATGAAGGCTATAGAAAAACAAAATAGAAAGAATGAAAATGAAAGAGAAAGAGAATGAAAGAATATAAATAGATGCTTTTCCCATAATGGGAAAGGTGTTTCCTATGCCCAGGCCACCAGGGCCAGATCCGAGAAAGATAGAAAAGATTGTTGAGGTGTTGAGAAAACATCCCGACGGGTTGTGGATAATGGAAATAGCGAGACTGACAGGAATTCCAAAAAGCACGGTTCACAGGTACATACAAAGCTACTTATCCGACGTTGTGGAGGAGGTGAGAAACTACTCCGGACTTATAAGAACTTACAGGCTGAAGAAAACAATAAGGTAATTTTGTTCCACGCACTTTAAGGGTGGTGTGTGTGAGAGCACTTGATTACTGGACGAGCAGGGAGCTTGTAAAGAAACACAACATACCTGTATGCGAAGGCGAGCTGGTGAAGAGTGAGAGTGAAGCGCTGGAAGTTGCACGAAAAATAGGATATCCCGTTGTGATAAAAGCCGTAGCGGAGGGTGCAACACACAAAACTGATGTTGGCGGAGTTGTTACTCACATAAACTGCGATGAGGAGCTCGTGATAACTTTCAGAAATCTTATGAAAGAATTGGAGGAGAAAGGACATCAGTTGAAAGGCGTAGCTGTGGAAAAAATGGAGAAGGGACTCGAATTCATAGTTGGGGCAAAAACGGATGAGCTGTTCGGAAGGGTCATTCTCTTTGGGCTAGGAGGTGTGCTTGCCGAGGTGTTCAAAGTTTTTTCGGTGAGGGTACTGCCGATAAGAAAAAAGGATGCCATTGAAATGTTAACAGAGACCAAACAATTCAATAAACTTCTTGGCGGTTTCAGAAACATCCCTCCAGTAAATAAAGAGAAACTCGCTTCTTTTATTCTCAAAGTTGCAAAATTTGTTGAGAAGAAACATATCTATGAGATGGATCTGAATCCTGTTTTTGTTTTTGGAGACAGAATCGTGGCTGCAGACTACCGTATCGTTTTGGAAGGTTAAGGGCGATTCATTATGAGTGCTGATTTTGACGGGCATAAAGAGAGAAGTCTGAATGCTTTGAAAAGAGCGATGGAAAATGGAGAAGTGGATAAAAAAGTTATACCTCTCCTCGACATCATAAACAAAACGCGGAATTTCTTCACCACATCATCATGCAGCGGCAGGATAAGCCTTTCACATGTTCCTCTCAAAGGAAAGAAAAAGGATCATAAATTCGTTGCTAAGTGGCACAGAAAGGTGAAAGTGGAGGAAATTACCGAAAATATAAGAAACGTTCTCGAGAGTAGGGCTTTCCCAAACTCCGTGCTCTGGCTCAAATTTGAGTCTTTCATACTTCATATAGGGTGCAGAGATCTTGAAGCTGCAGAAAAGCTGATAAATCTGTGCATAAGGTTGGGATTCAAGAGGAGTGGGATGTTCAGAGTTACTCCTTTTCCGTTTGTGGAAGTTATAGCCACGGATTACGTTGCCGTGCCTGTAGGGATAAATAATAAGATCAGCGTAAGTGAAGACTATATCGGGTTCGTGGTGGAAATGTTGAACACCAGGATGGAGGAAAACGATAGAAAGCTTAAGAGGTTTACGGAAGCTTTTGAGAATGAACTTGCTCCCGATTTTGATTAAAACTGTTGGATTTCTCAAAAAATTACGCAATTTTTGGACTTGTATTCTGAGACTTATATGTTGAGAGACCGGAAAACTTAAATACTTCCGGAACCATTTGATTAGGTAGATGGCACCAGGGTTGGGCAGGGCATAACTTGGGATGAGACCCGGTGCTAAAGAGGGCATCGATGGTCGACCGAAAGGGCGATGTTGCTTTACATCGGAGGGTGGGGGACAAAGGTCTCCGGTCCTAAACCGGTGTGGCGAGAGGGTGCGCGTCCCCCACCGTCCGAGCCCGATTTTTCTATTTTGGTTCAAGTCATGCTAACACACAGTAATATGCTTGTTTCTGTTCGGCAGTTTTTTAAATTTCATTCAAAAACAAATTTTTTCATGAGAAAAGTAAAGACGAGCTTAGCCGGCTCGAAATATGTCGGTATACTGCCAAAGGGGTGCGAGTTGTGCATAAAGGGTCTGAAATCCGTGCTTTTTGTTACCGGCATCTGTCCAGTTAACTGTTTCTACTGTCCTCTCTCCTCTTACAGAAAGAACAAAGACATAACTGTGATAAACGAGATCCATGTAAAGAGCGGTGAAGACATCATAAGAGAAGTGGAACTCTGCCAATCCAGGGGTGTTGGTGTTACTGGAGGGGATCCCTTAGTGAGATTGGAGAGAACCCTGCACTACATAAAGCTCTTGAAGGATACGTTTGGGCGGAGCTTTCACATCCATCTTTACACCTATGGTATACTGAACGAGGAGAAGTTCCGTGATGCTCTAAGCAAGCTTGAGGATGCTGGCCTTGATGAACTGCGCTTCCACCTCGATATGGAGAATAAGCGGAACTGGCCTCTTGTGAAGATAGCGGTTGAGTATTCTTTTGATGTTGGGGTTGAGATCCCGTGCATACCCGATAAAGAGGACTATATTAAGGAGATGGTTCACTACCTTGAAGACATTGGAGCAAAGTTCATAAACCTAAACGAGTTTGAAGCTTCAGAGCTGACGGCGGATGAAATCATGGCAAGGGGTTATGAGCTAAACTTTGATGAGTTTAACACGGTCAAAGGTAGTTATGAGCTTGGCAGGAAGATGATAAAGTACATAGCCGCTTATACCACAAACCTAAGCGCGCACTTCTGTGAGAGCTACGTTAAAGAATATTTTCAGCTACGCAACAGGTTTAAGTTACGGGCGGAGAGTATGAAAAGGTCTTACGAGAGGGTGAGTGACGAGGGTTGGCTGCTTAAGGCATATATCTACCCCAAGGAAGGGCAGGAGCTTGAACAGCTTAAGGATGAGTTAATGAGAGTTTTGAGAGCCTCTCCAAGGAACTTCTATGTGAATAATAACATGGGGGTTGTTGAAACATCCGAGAAGCTGGGGTATAAGGCTGCACACCACGGATACAAAGTTGAGCTTGTGTGGGAACTTCCAGCAGATGACAGGTTCATAATGCAAGTTGATCCGCTTTATGAGGTTGAGGGGAATGAAGAGCGATGTTGTTGAGAAAACGTTAAAATATTGGTGTGGGGAGAGGAGCGACGAGCTTGAGCTTGTGAGAATGACGCGTCTTTACTGGAGAGGTGAGGGTAAAGAAGGAGAACGTGATCTCCGCCATTCTGAAAAAAGGGCTGTGATGCCACGGAGTGCGATCGGTATTTACGTTGATGATGATGTTGAGCTACCTGTGCTAAAATATTTGAATGATTGGTTTGAGAATGCAAAGTATACCTACGCCCCTGAGTTTCTGGTTCTGGATACCGTATCTCGTGTGGATCATGTTCGTATTCCAACTTATGAAAAGTTCATAGAGAGAGTTTGCAAAGTCAGAAGGCTCAGAGATTATGTTGAAGAAACGGAATTATGCAATCATTTCAGCGCAGATATTCATGGCAGGATGTCGAACGTTATGAAAAAGTACACAAAAGAGAGGAAAAGATTGGAACATATGCTTGCTGAAGAAATGTTTAAACTGGGCTTGCTAGAAAAGGATAATGAACACGTGTATTTAGGTCAGAAGGGTGTTGAATTTGTGGAGAGAGCAAGAGACCTCATCAAAAGTGTTGAGGGTGCTCCTCCCCAGGATGTGTATCTTTATTATGTTATCCATTACCTCAGGAACTTGTTCAACTTAGAAAAAGATCCTGAAGCTAAATTGATGTTGGGTAGAAAAATGGTGGACCTGAAATCAAAAAGGATGAATGAATGAGATAATAAAGAACAGATAGAGAGTAGAGAATGAAAAATTAAAGTTCCTGCAAGTAAAGTTTTTCGTAATTTCGTACAAGTCTCGCAAAGATCGAGGGTGGCGGCACGATTATCTCGCCAACTCCGTCTATCCACCTGAGAACCGCGCCTATCTCTAACGTTTCTATTTCGCTTACATTTTCAAAATCATGTCCCATCGGATCCTTCTTGGCTCTGTGAAGAAGAGATCGATAGATTTCATCTATGCTCACGCTCCCGTCCTCGTTTTCAACCACAGCACCGCGAGAAACTAAACCAAAAAGAATCTTTCTTTTAATCTCTTTGCCATTCTCTCTTTCCAATTCTTCTAGAACCTGCAAAAAAATAAACTCCACGGAAAATCTGTTGACAAGTCGATTCTTTCGTGAATCAAAAACATCCAGTTGCAGTAAAGGTAGATACTTATCCCCGGTCGGGGTTTCGATTATCAAATATTCCGTGTTCCAATCTTTTCTTTCTTGTAGATGGGTTTGATTTCATCTCTATTCGATCCGTACTCATCGTTCTTGGTGATTGCTTCTTTTTTATGCCAAGCCTGAATTTCGCTCGCCGTTTCTATCCTGCGTTCCAACTCTCGCAGTTTTGAAATGAGTGTGTGTACCGCATCCTCATTCAGCTTTGAAAGATTATCAACAACTCTGTGTACCACTCCTTTCCTTTTCATCCTTTTGTACCATTCTTCAAGGAGCGCTTCACCATCGTCTGTCAAGACGGTTTTCCTCTCTGTTCCATAGTCCACGACCCTTACAATATTATTTCGGGAAAGTCTGGAAAGTAAGTTATAGTGAGAGTTCTCCATTCTCCCCTCCATCTCCACCTCTATCCTTTTGATATCCTCAGGTGGAAGTTCCGCCAAAGCGTAAAGAAGATATCTGGCTTGTACGTCTCTAAATCTCATTCTTCCGCTCGCGCGGCTGTGGACTTGAGTATCGCTCATACTTACATCGTGGTTTTGTTCGTTCCTCAGAATCTTATACAATTCGTCCAAGAACGATGAGGCTGCTTCTGTTATTTTTTCTTTAACATCTTCAGGCACATTAACCAAGCTTTCGTATCCTGCACTTTCTAACTTCTTGTCCAACATTATAACTCCCGTGCACACAAGTTCTGGACGCTCTTCTGTTATATTTCCAACCACCTCACAATAAAGGTTATTGGCAATGGCCAGCGCCAGCGACCCCCGTGCCTCACTCGATGGGATGGAAGTTAGAGACTCAACAAGCTTGTTGTACGCCTGCACTACCTCTCTGCCCTGCGGGGATGAGATATAGTTCTTTACTTCTTCCAATCGTTTTACCACTGTTTTATCATTATGATCGGGCATGGGATGAAGTTTATAACTATTTAAAAATGCTGACCGAATGTTATAACCGCGGCGATGATTAAGCCGTCCCAGAATGACGGTCATGATTTCAGGAGTAGCTTATGAGCCGCGCGCATCTTTATAATTCTCCCTCTCTAAAGAGTTTTACATGGATCTCTTAAGGCTGGTTAAGAGGGAAATTCTTGATAGCGATGCTTGCATAGAGGTTGTAGATGCGAGATGTCCCGCTGAGTTGAGATGTAGGAAATTGGAAAGGTTTGTGGAGAAACTCAACAAGCCGTACTGGATTGTGATAAACAAGGTCGATCTTGTGCCGAAGGAATTTGCGGACAGGGCAAAGAAAGTTCTGAAAGAACAAAGCAACGCCGTTGATGTTGTTCATGTTTCAGCAACAAAGTATTACGGGTTCAACATCCTTAAGTGGAGCTTGAAAAGACATCTTGGTACTGAGGAGAAGAAAAGACTCTGTGTTTTTGGTTACCCGAACGTCGGGAAGAGCAGCCTCATAAACATGCTCGCAAGGAGAAAGAAAGCGAGTGTTGCTCCCAGGCCAGGACATACAAGGGGAAAGCAGTGGATAAGGATAACAAGAAATATAGTGCTTTCCGATACTCCCGGAGTTATACCCCCTGAAATGGCTGAGAAAGAGTGGAGGCCCATACTCTTTCCAGCTGAAGATTTGGAGAACGCTGCTCTCACACTTCTCAAAAAAATAAAAAATGCTGAAGGTAACAACTTCAAAGAAGTGTATGGCTTTGAATTTGAAGAGGAGGAAGAGGCTCTGAAGGAAATCGCAAAGCGCCTGAACTTCATAAGCAAGGGGAACAAGTACGATACGAAAAGAGCGGCCAAAAGAGTGATAGATGACTGGAACAGGGGAAAGCTGGTGGGGTGGTGGCTGTGAGCTTTGTCTTTTTGAGCGGAGCGAAACACCTGGAGAAAGGGTGGAAGGTAGGGGATATTATCCATTCCGTAACAAAAACGTTTCCGGATGGTGAGACTTACGTGAGGCTTGATGTTAAAGACCTTCCAAAAAGTAAACAGCAGTGCGTTTATGTTGTACAGACCCCCTATCCCGAGCAGGACAGGAAATTGATGGAACTTTTTCTTTCATGCCACACGCTCGCGGATTATGGTGTCGGGGACATCAGATGTGTCATACCATATTATGCTTACGCGAGGCAGGACAAGAGGTTCATGGATGGTGAAGCTATATCGAGCCTGGTTGTAATGGACCTCCTATCCGCTCTTGGAGTTAAGGAGATTATAACGGTCGATGCTCATTTTATGAGGGAGCAAACGCTCATTAAAAGGAATGGAGTAGCTGTAAGAAACGTCACAGCCGTACACGAACTTATAAAAGCTGCGCGAGATGAATTTGGGGAGGTAGAGATAGTTACTCCGGATTTTGGTGGGTCCAGATGGTTGGAAACTCTAGGTGTTGATTATCTTGCTGGCTTTAGCAAGGTGAAGGTTTGCAAGCATTGCGGAGCTGAGGTAACCAAATGCACATGCAGCGCTTCAAAGAGAGAATATGAGGTCAAGGTTGTGTATGAAAAAGGAAGTCTGAAAGGAAAGAACGTGCTTGTTCTTGATGATATGATAGCTGGAGGCGGAACGATGGCATCGGCAGCAAGGATGCTGAAGGAAGAGCTTGGATGTGAAGCTGTAATCTGTGCGGCAACGCACGGTCTTTTTGTGGGGAATGGTTATGAAAAGGTTGCGGAGCATGCGGACATGATAATTGTTACTGACACCATCCAGCAGAAAATGAGGAAAAAGCTCAGGGTTGTCAGCATAATCCCTGTGCTTGAGAAAGCGATTGAGGTGGGCAGAAATGATGGAAAGGATAGTGGTTGAGCTTGAAGGATATGGTGGGATGGCGGACATAACAAGAGAGGTGCAGGAAACGGTTGAGAGGAGCGGTAAAAAGGATGGTGTGGTGGTGGTTTTCGCCAAGGGTTCAACAGGAGCTGTCACAACGATTGAGTTCGAGCCGGGCCTTCAGAAGGACTTGCCGGCTGTGCTCAGCAGGCTTGTACCGTACGATTTTGATTACGAGCATCACAAGACGTGGAACGATGATAACGGGGCTGCGCACATCCTTGCGAGTATAATAGGCCCGAGTGTAGCAGTGCCGTTCAAGGACGGAAAGCTTTTACTTGGCACATGGCAGCAGATAGTCGTGATAAATTTCGACACGAGGAGAAGGGAAAGAGAAGTGTGGATTTCTGTGTTTTAAGGAGATTGTGTGGTGGGAGACAGTCCACAGTTTCTGGGAAAAAAGCCGGGACAGAGGGTTTTCTGATTTGAAGAACGCTGTCGTCATTCCTTCCCAATACCTTTTTAAATATTCACCACGAAACGGGAATTACAAAAAGACGAGCAGAGTTCTCTTTCTGGCTTCGGGACGGATGAGAGCGTTTTCTTATTCAACAGTATGGGCCGGAGAATAACGAGGGTGAAAATCCCTCCCGGCCCCAGAGTGGAGGTGACAAAAATGAAGGAAAATGTGGGTTGGGAGAAAAGTTTGGAGATGAAGGAGGGTGTTCTACTCGTTTTGGGAGTAGCGCTGAGCTCGTTGGTTGGAGTGATAGTGGGCATCGCAGCAAGCATGAGTGGTGGAACACAGACAGTTGGTGTAGATTTTCTCATGTATCTTCTGCTGAGTGCAATAGTCTGCAGCGCGATCTGGATTGGATTTATGATTTACACAAGGGGGGCAACGTTCATCATCCTGCTATCGATTCTTGCCCTAATGTTGCTCAACCTCGCATTGCCGCCGGTGAAATACGCACCAATTGCTTACGGAGTTATCGGAGCCTCTATAGTGACTATATTCGTTTATGCCACGGTTCTTCGTTCTTCCTGATTTTATTTTTTTGCTTCATTTATGGGAAATTTATCCCATCGAATGGAAATCCATATAAAGATGTTACGACAAAATCGAGGCATGAGTCTAACGGCAGTTTTCAAACCAAGAAGCATAGCGGTTATTGGTGCATCCCGAGATCCGGAGAAGGTAGGACATGTCATTTTCAGAAACCTTCTGAGCAGTTTCAAAGGGAGAGTTTACCCTGTCAATCCTAACGCTGACGAGATTCTCGGTCACAGGTGCTATCAGAGGGTGTTGCAAATTGAGGATGTTGTCGATCTAGCGATCGTCTGTGTGAGACCCGATATAGCGAACAGAGCCATAGAAGACTGCATAAAAAAAGGTGTTAAGGCTGTGATAGTGATAACAGCCGGCTACAGGGAGATAGGGGGGGAGGGAATAAGAAGAGAGGAAGATCTCAAAAAGCTCATAGAAAGATCTGGCAGAAAAACAAGAATTATAGGGCCGAACTGTATAGGAGTCTACTGTCCTTCAAGTGGTGTGGATACTCTGTTTATCCCTCCTTACAAAATGAAGAAGCCGCAGGACGGCAGGATAAGTTTTATATCTCAAAGCGGGGCGTTCGGGCTTGTCATCCTTGACTGGATGGCGGAAGAAGGGGTTGGCGTGAACAAATTTGTGAGCTACGGTAATGGCGTGGATGTAAGAGAGAGCGAACTTTTGGAGTTTCTTGCTTGGGATAGGGATACCGAAGTAATAGTTGCGTATATTGAAGGGGTGGAAAACGGACAGGAGTTCATGAAAGCTCTCAAAAAAGCTACAAAGAAAAAACCCGTTATAATATTTAAGGCGGGTAAATGTGAAGCTGGCAAAAAGGCTGCGGCATCCCACACCGGAAGTATGGCTGGAAGCTACGAGGTCTTTAGGGGGGTTCTGAGGCAGTGTAATGCCATAGAGGCGGAAAACATACAGGAAATGTTCGACTATGCACGGGCTCTTGCAACCGGTAAGTATCCTAAAGGTGAGAATGTGGCTGTCATAACTAATGGAGGTGGAATGGGAGTCATAACAGCGGACTGTGTTGTGAGAAACGGTCTGAAGCTTGCGGAGTTTTCAGAATCCACCGTAAAAGAGCTGAGCAAGATACTTCCATCCTACGCCTCTGTACATAATCCGCTGGATCTGATAGGAGACGCTACCGCTGAAAGGTACAGGAAAGCCCTTAAAATTGTTTCGAATGATGAAAATGTTGATTCGATTATCGTAATTACACTTTTCCAATTAGCACCACTAAGTTCGGAAATAATGGATGTTCTTGCCGAGGCAAACGCAAAAACGCACAAACCCCTTATAGTTTGTTCAGCTGGAGGAGAATACACACGAGTGTTGCTAAGAAGTTTTGAAAAGCAAGGCATACCTGCATACCCGACTCCTGAAAGGGCTGTGAAAGCGCTCAGAGTGCTGACAGAGTACGCAAAAAAGAATGGTGAGTGAATGAGAGTCGAGGAAATAACGGATAGCATAACGATGATCTACATGGGAAAACTGGATAGCAATGTGTATGTGGTGGATGACGAACTTGTTATCGACACGACCACAGGTCTTCTGCACGGGCAGCTCTTGGAACTTATGAAAAAGGCCGGAATAGATACGAACAAGATTGAAAGGATCATAAACACACACCTGCACTTCGACCATATGGGCGGGAACTTCATATTCGAGAAGGCGCTTGTCGGAATGCATTTTAAGGATGCTGAGCTTCTCAAAAAGAACAAGGAAGCAACTTACTACCACTTTTTCGGAGGAGAGATAAAGCGTGACAGCGTGGATTTTCTTCTTCAAGATGGAGACAGGATAAAAACAGCAAACCATAAATTCGTTGTGGTGCACACACCGGGCCACACACCAGGAAGTATCTGTCTTTACGAGCCCGACAAAAAAATACTGATAAGTGGCGATACCCTTTTTCACCATACGATAGGCAGAACTGATCTCATAGGCGGAAGTGATGAAGACATGCTCAAATCACTTGAGAAGATTCTCAGCCTCGAATTCGAGATGCTGCTTCCGGGACATGGAAGGGCAATAATGAGAAACGCAAAACGAAAGATCCTGGAATGTGTGAGGGCTTATGAAGCCTGCGAAATACCAAGTTGAGGCGTTTAGGGAGTTTGTGGAGAACATCGGTGCTGGGGAAAAGATCCTCGTGATCTATCACCCGGATCCGGATGGTGTGAGCTCGGCTGCTCTTCTGCTAAGATTCCTAAAAAAAAGAGTGAAGGATGTTGTGCTGAGCACGCTAAACCAGGGAGAGAAGGTTGCCATAACTCCCGAAACGATAAGGAAAGCAGAGCTTGATGGTTATTCCAGAATAATAACTCTCGACCTCAACGTTGAGTCTGATGTCAGCACTCTCAAGCTCCTAGCATCCAAATGCAACGAAATGCTTGTTATAGACCATCATGTCTCCACGGGTGAACTGAAAAAAAAGGATGGCAACATAACCTACATCAGCGCTTACCATGTGGATGAAAAATTTGCCTCAAGCTATCCGGCGGCCAAACTTCTGTACGATCTCATCTCATATCTTGACAAAACCATCAAGAAATTTGCATGGATTTCGGCAATAGGCATCTACGGAGATTGTGCAGAAACCGTCTGGAAGGAGTTCATGGATGACGTTCTTGAGGAGTTCAAAATAAAAATGGAAGACGTGAGGAAAGCCGCAAATCTCATTGAGTTCTGCAGAGCAAAGAGTTATGAGCTCGTCGATAAAACCCTGCACATCCTCACATCGTGCGACACATTGAACCAGTTCCTGCAGAGCGAGATCACCAGGGAAGTTGAAGATGTGGAAAGGGAGTTCACCAAGATCATGAATGATGCGGAGAGGGAAGCGAGAAAGCTTGAGAACGAAGAGTTGATAATTCTCAATGCCTCCTCACCCTACAATCTAAAATCGCTGGTGGCAAACCACTTCTCAAAAGTCATGTTTCCGGACAGAACCATCGTTGTGATTTGGGTTGGTGCCAGTTCTTATCACCTGAGTTTCAGGAGACAGGATAAGAAGGTTAACATGTGTCTGCTTGCAAGGAATATTGTCAAAAGAGTTGGTTCCGGTAAGGGAGGAGGTCATGTTCCTGCTGCAGGAGCCACAATTCCAATTAATGCTGTGGAGCTCGAAGAACTCAAAAAGATAATTAAGGAAGAATATGAAAAGCTCGCACATGTTTAGGCTAGCTCTCCCTCTCCTGCTTGAGAATCTCCAAGAGCCTCTCGAGGTTCTTTGTTGAAACCCTCCTTTTTAACCTGATAATCTTGAGATTTATGCCATAAGTGGTGAAGTCTGCATACTCCTCAAAAAGCTCCGGATATGCGGAAACAACCCTTCTCACCTGCTCCATATGCAGCCCGCTACGCCTAGCAATTTCCCTTATCCAGAGTCCGTAAGGATGGTCCCGAAGAACTTCGATTACCTTTTTTGTGTGTTCAACCTCCGCACTGGTTATTTTTTTCATGGTGAAAAATTCTGTAAAATCACCTTTTAAATGTTCCACGCAAAAATCTAGCCTATGAATCCCTTCAAGACCATTAGGCATATTCCAACGCATGAGGAACTTGTGGACAGGGCCTTCAGAAGAGCGAGTAAGATAAGTGCTGATCCGCATATTAAGGATAGGGTGATGAGGGAGAAGCTACTAGAGCTTCAGAAGATAAGCACGGTGAGTAACGTTATCAGGGATAATATAAAGGAAATAATAAAGAGCGTTCCAAATCTGGATGAGGTGCCTGAGTTTTATAGAAAGTTGCTGTCCATCTATATGCCGCTTGAGACTGTAAAAAAGGCTCTTGCCACCCTCAGCTGGATAGCGAATAAAGTTAGGGAGCTCGAGTTAGAATACCAGAAAAAAATCAAACAGGAAAAATCTGTAAGGAAAATTAAAACTCTGAGAAGATCCTTTTACGGTAGAGTAAGCTCAGTAATAAAAAAGAGGCGAGACGCTTTCCAGACGCTCATAGAGGTAAAAAAGATTTCCTCGGAGTTCCCCTCCCTAAAAGATATGCCCACCGTCATAATATCCGGCTACCCCAATGTCGGAAAAAGTAGCCTGCTTCGGAAGCTTAGCGGGGCCAAGCCCGAGATAGCGGACTACCCATTCACAACCAAGAAGCTCATGGTGGGATACCTTAACGATGAAATTCAGCTCATAGATACTCCTGGCATTCTTGACAGGGATCCTTCAAGAATGAAAGAGATAGAAAAGAAAGCAATAACCGCGCTCTCTACTCTTCCCGCAATAATGCTCTACATTATCGACGTTAGCGAGACTTGTGGTTACAAGCTGGAAAAACAACTCAAGCTCTTAGGGAGATTAAGGGGCTTATTTCCCCACCTTAAAACTATATGCTGTCTCAACAAAATAGACATAGCGATGAGAGATGTCATTGAAAGTGCGAAGGAATATCTTCACCAAAAGTATAGGGATGTAATCTGTGTTGAAACATCTGTAAATGATGAGAAATCCACCGAGAAACTGAAAGAAATTCTTCGTAAGGAAGTGAAAACCGTGACCCGCCACGATGGGCGGGGCACGGCCACATCCCAGTAAGGGAGATAAAACCATGAGATAGTTGTGTTAAGCCACCTTCGCTATTTTGGGCTTAGAAAATATATATGCTTTTCGGTGACAAATGCATGCATTTCGAGCCCCTATATAAGGGAAAAAGGATAGAAGGAATAATAAAATACAAGTACGAGGACTTTGTTGTTGAGGAAATGCCTCACAGGCATGAGGTGCTCGAGATTGATAGAGATTACATATTCGATGAAAGTAGTGAGGGGAAGTTCCTTCACTGCGTTCTCATAAAAAAAGGATACGACACATTTGAAGCTGTGTCAAAACTGAGAAAGAAGCTACGCATAAAAAAAGAGGACAAAATAACCTTTGCCGGGCTTAAAGACAAACACGCGCTGACATCTCAACTCATCGGACTGTATAGGGTCAAAAGGGAAGATGTTGAGAATATAGATCTTAAGGACATAAAGATTGTACCCATCCGTTACGGAAACAAGGTTTTTCTGGGTGGATTGTGGGGAAATCGGTTCACCATAACGATAAGAAATATTGAGAACGATGAAAAAGAGATAAGGGAAGTTATAGAGGACTACTTTAATGTTACTGGAGGGTACTTTCCCAATTATTACGGTGAGCAGAGATTTGGCACAAAGAGAGAGATAACACACCTTTTTGGCAAATACATAGTTCTAAGGGAATTTGAAAGGGGTGTACTGTTTTATCTTACTGCCTTCAAAGAAAAGGAGATGGACGAAAGGATGAGGTTGGCCAGAGAGCTCATAGAAAAAAGAAGATATGGAGAGGCTCTTGAAATCTTACCAAAAAAGTATGAACATGAAAGGATAATGCTGAAAACGTTAATAGAGACTAATGACTTCAAGCTGGCGTTTCTCTCGCTGCCGAAGAAATTTCAGAGGTTCGTCATAAATTCCTATCAGTCCTATCTCTTCAACAGGCTGCTTGAAAAGGTTGTGAAATCCGGTTATTTTGATGAGAAGCTAAGGATACCGGTGGTGGGTTATGATTACTCCCGGCCCGTCGTAAGGGAGAGATGGCACGACTTGCTGGATGAGCTGCTTAAAGAAGAAGGAATAAAGCCTGAAATGTTCTACTTCAAGAAGGAGAAGCATCTAACGACCACAACACGTTACAGAAAGGCTTTTGGAAAGGTCCACGACTTTGAAATTCTTGAAATAGGGAGGGATGAATTTTTTAAAGGTAAAAATAAGCTTATCCTGAGGTTTGCGCTCAGGAAGTCTACCTATGCCACCACCTTCCTGAAAGAAATCATCAACTACACCATCCTGCCAGACCATGTTGTGAAAAAAGAGACGTAGGGAAAGAAACAGTAGTAGCACCATCCATCTTAAAATGAAATTAAGCCACCCGCACCTCAATTGTGGTTGTGATGTTCTTCTCTGGATCAATCACACAGGTACACACGCACATGGGCTCTGTTTTCTTATAAACGGCATCGCTTTCATTCACACCAACATCCTTCAGCTTTGGAACACACCTGCATGGATATAGAAGGTCGGGACTCGATTCTATTGCCTTACACTTTTCCTCCAGCATCCTGTACTTTGTTATCCTTTGGTATCCGACAAAGAAAACCGCTGTGATCGCAATAAGCACTATCAACAATAGATAAGATGTTGTGTCTTTTCTTTTCATTGTTTTTTTTCCTTCATTTTCTACCATCTCCATCACTTAAAGTAGCTTTAAGCTTTTAAAAATCTTATTGAGCTTTTCCTCGGCATCTGGGCCCACTGCGAGTGCCGTTATGGTTCCTTCCTCAAGCTGTGTTAAACCAGCATCCCTGATGAGCACAGGCTTAAGCCCGGCATTCCTCGCTTTTTTGCAGAGTTTGATCAATTCCTCCTCATTCTCGGCTCTGAGCACGATCTTTTTCTGTCCGGATGCCAACCATTCCTCCCGTTTTTTTTCATCAGAGATCAAAAAGGCTGAAAGGGATGCGTGGGCCACCTGAGCTGCAAGCTTGCCTTTGCCCATTTTTAAGTCCTTCCTGACCACAATCACCTGTTTTAGGGGAGCGGAGCATTCTCCATCCCGTGGTGCTTTGAGATTCTTTCTCGCTCTTCTCCATACATAGATGTAGCGCTGCAAAACCGTAATGCACGCAAGGATAAATGTTAAAACAAGGAGGTAAAAGGCTAGATTCGCTCGCTTCAAAATAACGAAAGCCATCGCAAGTACAAGCATGATGCTTCTCTCTCCTCTTTCAAGTATGCCATGTATCTCCTCAACCTCTTCCTTGGTTATAGCGCTGCGGTGGTCCGCATAGGCCTTAACAAAGGATGTCATGTAGGTTCCTGCTGCCATGAGACCCATGATGAGAAAGAGGACTTCGTTTCCCAACCACTCTCTAAGCAACATACCACCCAGGGAGAATAGGAACATGGTCTCCACAACCCTGTCAGCCACACCGTCAGCAAACGCTCCGAAAGTGCTAACCTTGTTTTTCGCTCTTGCTACTGCTCCATCCACCAGATCCATCAAAAACGCAAAGAGAAAGAACACAAATCCGAGTAGATACATCCCCTTCAGAAAGATGATAAGAGTTGCTAGCAACGCGAAACCCACAGATAGATGCGTATAGAGCATGGGGGATAATGGCAGTCTTGAGAACACCCGACCAAACGTTCTGCTTACTTTTTCCCCAGTTGCCGTGGATTTAAGCATGAAAGGGAGAAGTGTTGTCAAAATTTTTATAACCTTTTCAAGAATTTTCTCGAATGAAGCTCGCAGTTGATATGCACGTACACACTCTCCATTCCAAGGACGGCTTAAGCTCCGTGAAGGAGATTCTGCTTGCAGCAAGAGCAAAAGGACTTGATGGAGTGGCAATAACAGATCATAATACAACAGCAGGTCTTGATGAAGCGGAAAGGATCGCAAGAAAACACGGGATGGTGCTTATTAAAGGGCAGGAAGTGCGGTGTGAGGAAGGTGATGTTCTTGTTTATGGAATCGATAGGAGCTTTCCAAAGAGAATAAAGGCGCAAAGGCTCCTGAAAAAGGTAAGGAGTGCTGGAGGTTATGCTTTTGTCGCTCACCCGTTTGGAAGGCTGTTCCACTGGAAGTCCTGCAGCGGAAGGAAGCTGTTCCACATCATAAGAGAGTTTGATGGTGTGGAAGCTTTCAATTCAAGAAGCGCGATAGGAAACTGGAAGGCGTTAATTCTTGCGATGCAGCTCAACATGAGTATGATCGCGGGAAGCGATGCTCACCACTGGAAGGAAGTGGGAAACGCCTATACTGTCGTTGACTCTCCGAAAAAAGATGCAGAAAGTGTGCTTGAGAAAATAGCTAAAGGTAATTGCGGTATTGCTGGTAGGAAAACACCACTACCACGGATTCTCAGATGGTACTGCCAGAGAGTTGGGAGGAAGATCATCCCTTAATTTTATTTTTTCTGAGTGTTCCCAGATCTGAAAGGAACAAAAAGAAGCTCACAAAAAGGTAGAGCGCTGCAATGACTCCAGCCACACTACCTGAAGAAAGAAGAAAGCTCAGAAGAAAAAAATCGCCGGATACCCTTCTCATAACGATTTTAATTCTTGTTTTTTTACTCTTAACGGTAAGAATCAACAGAGGGTTATTAAGAAGGAGAAGCGTTGTCATTGGGAATGTTGCACAAATTAACATGCTTGTATGCTTAAAAAAAGCTACCATAGTGATAAGGGTGTGAGTAGCACGAGAAATTATGAATGCTATCCTGTCAGACTTAATTCTGAAAAGGAAAAGAACTGCGACAGCCTCCATTACGGCAAGAAAAATAATGCTCTTCTTCGTAGCGTAAAGAAACAGCCCGGTAAGAGCTGCTGCGAATATCACGCTACTCCACACAACATCCTGCACGCTAATGCGTGCACTACCATGGAACATCCTTCATCCCCAACCTGTAAGCGAGAACGTTCATTGCACGATGGATTACCGGAGTGATAACAAGCAAAAAGATGCACACCTCAAAGCCAACGCCAACAAAAACTCTTGCAACAATAAGGGAGGGGATAAGAAAGTCCAGCGAGTCAAGGAGAGGCGATTTTGCTCCTCTCTCCATTCCGGCTCTCCTTTTAATAAAGCTACCAGCTATGTCTCCGAGGATGGCTGAAAGACTAAGAATAAAGCCGAGCTTTACACTCATAGGATAAAGCAACGCAGCAATACTTGCAAATCTTTCCTGAAGCAGAGTCTGAATTGTGCCCACCACAGTTCCGGTTATGATCCCGAAGAAAGCTCCTTCAAACGTTTTCCCCCGCCCGAGAATCGGCCTTCCATCGATAAATTTCCTGTTAAAATCAATGGGGTGTAGCTTTTTGAGCTTGGAGGTGAAGTAAACCGGGGAAGAATTTGCAAAGTAAGCAGGTAGAATTAGCCAGAGAGAGCTTGCAAACAGCAATAAAATGTAGTCTGCGCCCATCCGACCATCCTCTCATACATGCTTGCTAATACATAGTGTAGAGTTAAGAGTTAATATATATGGGCCGGGGCGGATTCGAACCGCCGATCTCCGCGTTGTAAGCGCGGCGTCATAACCCCTAGACCACCGGCCCGGAAAGTAACAAGAAAGACATTTTAATTAATTTGGAAGAAAAATAAAAAGGTATGCCTGTGGTAAGCGATGAGGTTGGCGCTGAGCTCGTAAGACTCGCGAGGAGGGCTGTTGAACTGAGCTTTGAGGAGAAGCTTGTGGAGCTAGAGGATGAACTGTGCGGGAATGCTTCCGGTGTTCTTGCCAAAAAAATGGGAACATTCGTAACCATTCACACTTATCCCGAAAAGGAGCTAAGAGGGTGCATAGGGATTCCTCATCCACTAAAGGGGTTATGCAAAGCGGTTGTAAGCTCTGCCATTTCTGCTGCTTTTGAGGATCCTCGCTTTCCACCCCTTAGAAGAGATGAGCTTGAGAAAGTTGTATTTGAGGTGTCTGTGCTGACACCCCCCGAACGGATAGAATACTCAAGTCCAGATGAGTTGCTAGAAAAAATAGTGCCGTTTGTGGACGGTCTCATTCTTGAGGTTGGCGATGCGAGAGGGCTCTTTCTCCCACAGGTATGGGAGCAGCTTCCAGATAAGGAAACTTTCCTCTCCCATCTCTGCCTGAAAGCCGGGCTGTGGGATACCTCCTGCTGGAAAAGAAAGGACGCAAAGATCTACCGCTTCAGGGTTGAGGCCTTCGAGGAGGAAGAGCCAAGCGGGACTATTAGAAGGGTTCAGCTTGGAAAATCCCGCTGATATCTTTTTCCTCCAGTTGGATGAACTTGCCCTTTCTCTTGACAAAGCTTATGAAGTCTCTGTAGAGAGGGTATGAGTGTAGTGTTGAAGCATCCGCCACCACTATCAGCTTTCTTCTTGCGCGGGTTATCGCAACATTGAGTCTGCGCTCATCCTTGAGAAAGCCGATCTTCTTCTCTTCATTGCTTCTGACGAGGGAGAGAATAATTATCTCTTTCTCCCTCCCTTGGAAGCCATCGACGGTGTTGACTTCCACACCCTCCGCCAACATCTTGATCAACAGCTCCTTCTGATCCTTGTAAGGGGTTATGATTCCTATCGCCGATCTCTCCACGCCAGCAGAAACAAGCCTGTTTACGAGTTCCTGCACAATACTGGCTTCCAGGATATTTTCCAGTGATGTGCTCTCCGCGCGTCTGTGCTCAGATTTTTTTAAAAGCTTCGAGGTGTCGATCCAAACGAGAGGTGTGGTGGAATAGCACGCGCAATCGAGCTTATCGGTGAGTTTGAGGTGTTCCTTTTTTATCAGGTCGAGCACCGTTATATTGTTCACCGAGGTGTCTGACCCCAGCCTTCCGCTGTAGAATTTCCTGTTGGGGAACTCAACGAGCAGCGGATTCATCCTGTACTGGTACTCAAGCATTATGGAGTTCGTCTTTCCATAAAGCTTCATGAACCTCTCGAACATTGTGAGCTCGAGTCCCTTCTTCTTGGCTTCCTCGCTAAGAATGGTTGGCGGAAGTTGCTTATGGTCTCCGGCCATTATGACCTTTGGCGCTTTTATCACCGGCATGAGGCATGACGGCTCGGTTGCCTGCGTTGCCTCATCTATAACCACAACATCAAACCTATCTTCCCTGAGAAACTCAGAAAAAGCTCCGGCATTCGTGGTGCACACAACCTGGGCTGAACTGAGAATTCTTTTTGCAGCCCGTTCCATAAGACTTTGTCTCCTTTTTGTCATCTCCCTCAAAGATGAGGTATATGTGAGCCACAGTGCCATTTCCTTTATCTTCTTGCTACTCACCCCTCTCGCGCCTCTCGACTTTCGTGCAAGTTTCATTATCTGCTCGTTGGTTAGGCCCCTCCTCATGGCTGGAGAGGGTCGTGTGAGTGTGCTTCTTTTCTTCTTCAAGGCTTCCATCCTTTCCGTCAGCTTTTCAATCAGCTCGCCTTCCTCGCTTGATGCGATCCTAAAATCCAGCGTGGTTTCGTAGAGCTTTCTAGATATCCTTGCAGGATGACCGAGCCTCACAACATAAACCTTGCCAGCGAGCTTCTCAACTATATTATCGACCGCTGTATTGGAATCAGCGCAGACAAGCACTTTCTTGCCTCTTGCCACCAGCTGCTTTATTATCTCAACACATGTTGTTGTCTTCCCCGTCCCGGGCGGGCCGTGAATGAGGAAAAGCTGCTCCTCCGCCAAAGCTCTTGAAACAGCGTCCTTCTGGCTCGGATTGAGCCTCCTGTTAAAGAAGGTGATGTCCGCTTTACCCTCCGGATTTCTATAAGGACTTACTTTTCTCTTTTTCATCCCCAACAGGAGGCTAATGCTGAACTCCGATCTCCCCTCTCTAAGAAGGTTGAGCGCATCCTTCATCCTCTGGAATGTGGTGTCGTTGCAGTAAAGGTCAAGTCTTAACCTTGTCTTTTTCCACGCAGCTGGTAGCCTTTCCTGAAACAGCACAACTATAGAGTACGGAGTCTTCTCTATCACCACTCCTTCCCTTCCGTCTTTCAGAGGGTTGATGTTGCTCGCAAGAACCACATCTCCGACCTTTATCTCGTTTTCCGGAAGTCTGCTGCTGTCAACCTTTCTGAAAGAATACGCGAATTTGAGCAGAAACGTGCCCTCATACCTCAGACGGAGATAGGTTATGGCTCTGCCCTTCCTTTCTCTCTCCTCGGGAGAAAGCTTTTTGATTTCATCCATGTGGAATTTCATTTCGGCCTTTCTCTCGAGTTCCACCAGTTCAAGAAAGTGTTCGCAGTACTCGTTTACATCTCTGAATCTAAACTTCATCAAAAAGAATTAAAACAAAAAATGTAAAAAGAAAAGCCCTTTAAGTTGGTTTGTTTCAGCCGCACGACCCTGATGCTGAAGCTGTTGAAGCATTTACCGATGTGTTGCAGAGCGCCGGCGTGTTTGTGAAACTCTTACAGAGCATATCCTGGAATGCCTGTGGAGTCCTCTCTCCCCTGTACAGCACGTCGTTTATGAAGACTGTTGGCGACCCCCTCACGTTGTACTTGTGATTAAGCTGCAACTCCGCTTCCAAGAGCTGTTCTGCCTCGTTCGACACACACTCCTCAACTTTGGTCGTGTTGATTCCTGCATATTTTGCTGCGTCCTTCCAGCAGGTATTTATATTATTGATGCTACAGTTCTCGTCCACGTACATCACATACTTCCACCATGTGTCGCTGTCATAATATTTCTTTATACACAATTGCCTTACATCTTCCACTACTTCATTTCTGCCGTGCATTGAACAGTAGCGCTGATTCTTATCGTAGCAGTAGTTCTTCCCTCCATAATTGCTGTAAATAACATAGTGTGGATCAAACGTCACAAGACCTTTGAATTTCTTGTAGACTGGATACATCACTTTTTCCATCTGCTGACCAAACGGGCAGAAACTCATTACGAAAAACTTCACAATCGGTTTGTCGGTCTTGTTGACATTGTTCTCAACGATTTTGTTGTACTCTTCGCAGATCTTGGTGCTGTTTGTTATGGTGCATATTATCCTGTAGAGTTGCTCCCTGTCCTCGAAGCCAGTCAAGTAAAGCGTGCCGTTCCTTATCAGGATGAACCCCGGATAGCTCACGGGGTACATATAATCCACTTTCCTATATCTCGCTCCTATGCTCGAAGCTATATGTTTCATATCTGAGGTGTAGGTGTTGCATTTCTGACATGCCGACGAAGATATGAATATTAGTTGATCTCCCTGCGCACCTGATTCCTGAGTCGTTGTTGTTCTGGATGATGTGGTGTTTGGTGATGAAGCATAGAAAACCACCCAGACTACGGTGAATAGTAGCGCAATTGCGAGTACCCCGCTGAGGGTCTTCCAGAGATTGATCTCTGCTCCTTCCCTTGCTGAACCTTTATTTTTATGTTTTGATGTTTCCCTCTCTACGGATGTTTTTGTTTTAACTTTCGATCTATCTCTTGCAGAAGATGTCCTTTTTGTATTCTTATCCTTCCTTTTCTTTTTGGTCATTTTTTACTCACCTTATCCTTTTCATGTATGGGAGTAATTTTTTAAGGTTTGTAGTATTCACATCCGCCACAATCACCACGCTCCGATCGAGTGAGCTCAGGGCAGATCGCACACAGGATGTTATTTTCCCTTACAAATGTGCACAGTCTGCAGATCTCCTCCGCAAAATCGGATCTTTTTCTCACGAGATTGGATGCTGATCGTTTAACTTCGTTCAGAAGAGTCTCGTTTTTTTCGAAAAGCTCCATAGCGGCTTTCCCCCTCAGTCTTCTCCTGTATTGAGATATTGCGGGTTGGGTCGTGTGCAGGAGCTTTGCGATTTCCACCTGTGTGTATCCCATTTTCTCGAGCTCCTGAGCGAGTAAAGCTCTAAGGACGGGAAGAACCCTCATGACCACAATCTCGCAAAAAGGTTTCATACCTTGCATTAATTTTTGCAAAAATTAAAAAGTTAGTTGAGTTCGATCCCCGTCCCATATAGTTTACCGGCAATTGTCCGCCATGGTTTTGCAGAATTCATTATGAAGCACGATATCAATGAGACACATGTGGGCTCACAATTTATTATTTTACGATTTTTTAGAATCCGTTGCGTATTTTTTACAACCATTCAGCCCCCGGAAGACCATACCCGCCATAGGTGCGATTATCAGACTTTTAACGGTTTCGATAATTGCGAGCATGGAAAGTGCAAAGATTAGGGGAAATACTGTCCTTAGCTTTCGGTATATTCCAAGATGTTGAACTGCGTAATTAACATACTGCTGTGTACTGGTTCCGTTTTCTTCCTCGAGACGTCTGAGTATGGCTTCGCGTGTCGCGTTATCTATGTTTCTGTACATTTCAGTAAGTTGTCTGCTACATTCGGGTGTGAGGTAGGATCGTGATGTGGTCAGAAGAATGCTCTCTATCATATCAAGGGTTTGCATGGTGAAATTTAGCTGTGCCTGCCGTATTTGAGATTGAAACGTTCCTGATTGCTGAAACACGCACTGAAAAAACCCGGAAATCATGGAATTCGTGACATTTGGGTTGTTCTGAAGAAAAAGAAAGATCCCAATACACGTCATTAAGGAAAATATCGTAAATGTGCTCTTCACGGCTCCCGATGTTATGGAAAAATATTTCGGTTTCCTGTAGGCTTCGAGATTGGAAGAAATACTTTTCGAGAAAAAAAGAAGCATCACAAACCACCCCGCGGAAACAAAAAAGGCAACGCAACGTGAAAAGAAAAATAGATAGAATATCGCAGAAATTGACGCCAAGAGTATAAGCAAACCCGGGTTCTTTTTTTTGTTGACTGTAATATAACCATAAATACCTAGGGCCATGCCCAGCATTATGGAAGATAAAATCAGTAACAGGACTTCATTCCCCAGCGGTTTTTCTTTGATTAAATAGACATAATGAAACGGGGCGTAAACCAACATCCCAACCTTTGCTTTAACTGCAAAAAAACATGCTGAAAAGACGCATGCAAAAAAGAGCAATATTGCCAGCACAACAGAATTTCTCAAAATCTCCACCTCCTCCTCCTGTGATAATTATACCGTGATTTTTCTCCTTTTTTCTTGGAAATCCATTTTTTAATTGACTCTTTGAATTTTCTCACAGCGTCCTCAATCTTTTCAAAAACTTCGATGCGTCCTCGACTACCACTATAGGAATATACCGGCCTCACTTCCACTTTCGGAGGGATCCATAAATAGTAAAAGATCCCCGCTCCGATTCCAAGAATGGCAAATATCGTGATTATCGTTCTTTTAAATTTTTGTGCCTTTTCGTGAGCTCCCTTTTCCTTAATGTAAAGGTTGTTTGCGCTTTCAAGGAGTCTTGTGACTTCCTTCATTTTCCGGTATGCTGAAAAGTAGTCTCCCTTCTGGAACAGTTGAACGGATGTATTGAAAATTTCCATCGCTTTCTCCACTTTCAGCTTCGCGATTCTCAGCTCCGTCGTATTTCTGCTCTTCAAAAGTTCGATGATATCCTCGTGAAGTTTGGTTAAATTCGCTTTTATGGTTTTGAATGACTGCTTGAGTTTCTGTACATCCTCTTCATTTGGAACAACTTTTAGATTTGTACTCACCGTGGCGGTGGTTCCGTCCTTTGAAATGGCTTTTATCACGAGCGGGTACTCTCCTATACTCATGCTCGGTAATGCTCTGAACTCAACGGTAAAGTTGTGGGATGCGTGAGGGCTCAGTACAGACACAGTATTTGATCCGTGGAAGACATACCATCCGTTAAAATTCAGCGCCTTTGAAGCTATATGAATACTCACATATCTCAGCGGCTTCATGCCCTCGTTTTTGACGGTAATGATGTACGTCGATTTTGAATTTCTTTTTATTAAAAGTTTTGGAACCACAAGTTCCAATTTGTAAAGTTCATTTGGTCGGACACAAATATGATCATATATGACCTCATCAGCACCGCATTTCAGAGGTTCACAAAAACCATTGAAACAGTGCTCTCCGGTATCACACTCATCATTGCTTTTACATGTTTTTATAATACCATTACTTCGTTGTTCCGATGACTGCTGGGCGGTCTTGGAAGTTGTTGTGTTATCTTTAACCTTGAAACAATAAGGAATATTGTACTCATAGATCATCCTCCCATCGTAATTCGCGGAAACATTCAAGTACAGACAATGTTCTTCTTTTACCTTAGGCACACACTCTATTCTGAAAGTCGGGTCTGAAGATGAGGGATAATCCGCGATTCTGCATGAAGAAAGTCTCGTCACATCAGAGCCTCCTGCCATGAGCTTTATGTGGTTTATTATTCTGGACACTATCCAGTCGGAGTTACCCCCATTCAAAGTAACGTTCCCGTAAAGTTCGACGGCGTGATCCACAAACGCCGTTAATGGTTCCTGTTTGTAAATTATTGTTCGAGAATTTCCGTTGTACTTCCACCTTTTTATATCTAAAATTGTGAAGGTCAACGTATGGTAATATTTTTTTGAGATGTTAAGCGGGTCTGTAACGCTTATATTTAGAGTATAGGTTCCACTCTCGCTCCACGGAACGAGAACAAGTGTTGCCTCTCCGTCACTGTTAGTCGTGGCCGACGTAACACTTCCAGAAGTCGTTACGGATGGAGCTTCGAGTTTTACATCAGCTCCATAAACAGGCATTCTGTTGCTTCCACATACATCAACAATCACAAAAATCTTGTCCTCATCGTTGAAAATATAAAGCCCGTGATTCGATTGCGTGATGTTGAAAGACGCTGATGAGTTCTCTATGAATGTCGTGAGGTAAATTTTCCTTGTGTAGCATGCGGAATTATTGAAGTTATCGTAAGCGCAAATCTTTAGACTAGCCTCTCCAGCATAATCTGTTTGCCATGAAATGGTGGCGTTGTAACTGCCTCCCGAAGTCGTGGTTGTGTTCGTGCTCGCTATGAGTGCGCCATTATCTCCCCGTATGAGAGATACATTAACCACAACCCCGGCAAGAGGCTCGTCATTATAGTTGTTGACGGTTCCTGTCAGAAATATACTATCCGTCATATTGAAAAACCATCCCTTGGAAAGATTCGCGATATGGCTCGTTTTATTGAACGTCACCGAGTTGTCAACACCACCCACAGAAATAAGCTTGAGTTTTGATGTTGTGTTAAATTCGAATGAGTAATTGAGAAGTGGTAAACCTGTAGTATTATCATATATCTCTATCATCAGCAGATTTCTGCCGTCAGGGTGGTTTTCACTGACTGTTAAGGTATAGCTGACGTTAATCCAACGCGATGAGCTGTAAGTGGTTGTGTTCTTCCAGAAAATTGTGCCGCTGGGGGATATTGCCATGGCTTTAATCGTGAAGTTGAGGGGTTGAAGCAGATCAGCATTAATTTTGAAACTTGCATTGAATGACACATTCTCGCCCCTGTTGTAAACACGTGAAGTGCGCGAGAAAGCATAGTCCTGAAGGCTGAGATTTGATGCATAGATAAGGGTTAGAACTTTTTCTCCCGGATTCAAGCTTGCGAGAGCTACGTTAAGCGTGTTGTTGGTTAGTGTTGCAGAGCCCTCGCTGATGTTCATAAATGTTGAAAGTTCGGGTAGGGTATAGTTGAATGTAACATTCTCAACTGTACTCGATGTGGGATTTTCCAAGTTTATTTTCACTTCCGTTCGATTCCCTGTGCATTCGGTGCTGCTCGTTTTCATGAAGATTCCGGCGGTGGTGTAAACGAGGTCAAGCGCGTGTGTGGTGGTCTGCAGCGTTTCGTTTGGTGAGTAAAGCTCGGCAAAATAAACCGTATCGTTATTTTTTCCAACGACGAAGTCCTTAATCACCAAGGGGGTGTTTCCCACCACATCGTATGTTGTCTCGTTCGAACTCATAATGAAAGCTCTTAGAGTTGTATTATCTGTCGTTGAGTTGGCTTCAATGATGTTGATGGTTGAGCTCTGCGGCACGAAACGACCGAATGCTCCGGCCAGGAAGGTGATGTTTACTGAACTACCGTTACGGGTCGCATTAACTATCCATGGAGACGTGAATGGCGTAGAGGCCGTTATCCTGCAGACACCACCATCGCAAGAGAGCAACCGCTCACGATTCTGAACCGTCACGTCTATCCTGTCCTTCCACCAGATGGGTTCACCAACAGGAACTGTGGAGTTGAGCTGCCTCCTTTCGACTAGAGAAACGGCGTAATTTCTGTCTCTGAGATGTTCCGCAGGAATTCCAAAATCCTTCCCCTCAATCACAAGGGATGATGCCAAGTAATTCAGGAAGTTGACATCGACTGTGGGTTGCGTGGTTCTTCCCATAAGCATGATGTAGTTTCTGAAGTGTTTGGAAGATTCGAGAAAAGATGATCCTGTGAATAATTCAGAGAAGAACAAATTGTAGATACTTTCCAGTCCCGCAAGTTTTGAAGAGTGGAGCCCAACATAATCCGCGCCCTCCTCTGTAAAAACAACGGGCGGTGAAGAAGCAAAATCCGTGTAAGGGTTTGCACCAATGTCGTAAGGACTGGAAGAGTTTCCCGCGAACCTTCCTGAATAGGAGGCAAGTACTGCAAAAAACGAAGATTTTAGGTTTATTACTCCGCCTTCACTCGCATACCAACCCGTGGAATTGATGATAACCGACGTTCCGTTGGCCATGGGGATAACATTACCCGCCGAGGTGTTGGAACATAACACAAGCCAGTGAAAACCCTGAGACACAGTTTTTATGGTGAATTTCGGTGCAGTGGCATTCTTCAATACATCATAAGAAGAGGATGTGTAGAGAGAATGTATGAAACCACCTAAGGGCGTGCAGCTTTCCAGCACACACGAAATATAGAGTTTTGATGGGTCAAAAACCGTTACATTCCTTGTGAAAAAATCAACTGCTGTGGAGTTGGTAACCGCGGTTATGACCCCGTAAGGAAAGTCTAGAAATGGGTCGTTATCGATTGAGGACAGGTTTGTGAAGATATTTTCCAAAAATGACGGAGTGAGGTTCGATGGCTGAATGACAATATAGATGGGTGTGTCCTCAGAAAAGTTGGATAGTTGATCTTTAAGTTGCGCCATATCGGTACAGTTGAATTCCACAAGGTAAAAAGAAGAAAGATTGGATATTGTTTTAGCAACTTGATAAAAGGAGGAATTGTAACATGAAGTACCGGCTGCAGGCGTGAGAACGATCCCTACGTTTTCTCCGGACACCAATGACGAGAAGTAGACCATACCGCTTAGGAAGAGCAGGATAGTGACCGCTATCTGATGTGCCATGAGAATTCTTTCTTTATTTTCAATACCCTCACACCTTCCACACCGCTCGCCCATAAGGATACCTCACACTACCAACAAAATTTTACCATTCATTGTATCTTCAACTATTTAAATATGTTGAGATACTGCATTATTGGGAAAAATTTCCCGAAAAATATGAAAAATAAAAATTAAAGAGTAGGGGAAATTAGTTGGGTCGGGTCTATCTTGTTCAGAATTTTCCTTTCTTTTTTGCTCAGTCGCCTTTTGATTATCATTGCTACTTGAGGGAATCCATTCATTTGAAATGCAAAATATACCGCAAGCCATTCCGGAACGTTCTTCTCCCTTTCAAGTCTGATTGCGGTTTCTCGAATTTCGTCTTCCTTATGCAGACACTCTT
>WAPT01000014.1 GCA_015520605.1 Nanobdellati archaeon | reverse complement strand
TGGTACAAATGGGCTTTACAAAGTTGTTTAAAATACGAGCATGAGACGTTTGGCAGAAGAAATTCCGTAGAAAGGTTCTTTTTTAGGCTTAAAGAAAGAACAAAGAGGTTCTGGAACAGATTTCCTTTTAGGAGTTCTTTTGATTCTGTTCAGAGCTGGTTGGAAAGCTTTATGGCTTTCTACAACTACTGGAGGTGTTAATTTGACAGCACCATATACGTCTTATTGAATCGTTCGCTAAATTGTTAAGCTGAAATGTTTACTTCTCCTCTGCCATACCTCGGTTTATATCATTTGCACATCCTTATATAACATATTAATTCTTGAAAAAGTGCGGGGGGAGGGATTTTCAGTTGCGGAGCCACATTATCCCCAGCTTTTTTTGCTTCCGCAACATTTGAACCCTCGAACCCACTAAGGGACGGGACCCTGAATCCCGCGCCTTTGACCAGGCTCGGCAACCCCCGCAGTGAAGAGAGCTTACCAACAATCTATTACACACAAAAGTTAAAAATAATAAGATTTGCTGAGATTTAATATGGAGTATAAGGGAAAGGAGCTTCTGCTAATCTCAGCATGCCTTTTTGGCCTCTGCACAGCTTATGACGGAAAGGACAGGAAGCTGGGAAAGCTTGAATTGCTGCTGGATAGATACATCCTTGTTCCCGCCTGTCCGGAACAACTTGGCGGGTTGAGCACACCCAGAACAAGCGCAGAGATAGAACAGAATAGGAGCGGAAAGGATGTTATAGAGGGAAAGGCCAGGGTCATAACCAAAGACGGTAGAGATGTTACCCAGAACTTTGTGATGGGCGCGAAACAGACCCTTCTAATATGCAAAACACTTGGAATAAGGAAAGCTCTTCTGAAAGAAAGGAGCCCATCATGTGGAGTGAATTACATTTATGACGGCACGTTCAACGGAAGGATAAAGAGTGGAGAAGGAGTTACTACTGCATTACTCAAACAACACAGCATAGAGGTGTTCAGCGAGGAGGAGATTGAGAAGTTACTCTGAGGTACTTTTAACCTTTCTCCACCTGACGCCTCTCGGCGTATCGTAAAGAATCACGCCTCTTTTTCTCAGCTCTTCTCTTATTCTGTCCGCTTCCTCAAACCTTTTCTCCCTTCTGAGATTTTCTCTTTCCTCAATCATTTTTTTCTCTTCCTCATGAAGTTCATCACTTCTCTGGAAGTCCTCAAAAACACCCAGCACATTTGCTAGCTTGAGAAAGCTTTCCATCATTTTCTCCATACTCTTCCTGATTTTCTGGCCGGAAGTGTTCACGTATTTGTTTATGAATGATGCAAATTCCACAAGCACTCTTGCAGCGCGAGAGGCATCAAAATCATCATCCATCGCTTCCTCAAACTCCTTTACAAATTTTTCAACCTCCTTCTCCGCTTCCTCATCAAGTTTTCCATCATCCTTCGTTGCGTTTATCTCGGCATCAAGCATCTCCAGAGCGTTCTCAAGCTTCCTATAAAGTTTTTCAGCTTCCTCAATTGCTCTCTCGTCAAAGTCTACAGGGTCTCTGTAGTGGACACTCGAAAGGAAGAACCTTATGACTCTTGGATCGTACTTCTGGAGAAGATCTCTCATCGTGACTATGTTGCCGAGGCTCTTGCTCATCTTTTCTCCCCTGATGTTAACGAATTCGTTGTGCATCCAGTAGCGCACAAAAGTTTTGCCAGTGGCTGCTTCACTCTGAGCTATCTCATTCTCATGATGCGGGAAGATGAGATCCTTTCCCCCACCATGAATGTCAAGAGTCTCGCCAAGGTACTTCATGCTCATCGCGCTACACTCTATGTGCCACCCCGGCCTGCCTTTACCCCACGGTGAATCGAAAACGCTACCTGCTTTATAATCCTCTTCTTTTGCAGCTTTCCACAAAGCAAAATCCCTGACATCCTTTTTGCGCGGATCCGGCTCTATTCTGTGGCGTTTCAGCTCCTCAAGATTTTGTTTGCTTAACTTACCGTAGTCCTTGAATGAAGGCACGTGAAAATACACTGTGCCATCATCCAGAACGTAAGCGTGGCCATTGTCTATGATCCTCTGAATGAGCTCCACAATCTCTTTTATGTGCTCGGTAACTTTTGGATAGTGGCTGGCTCTCTTCACATTGAGGGGCTCAACGATATCCTCGAAAAAAGCCTTAATGAAATATTCAGATACCTCCTTGAAATTTTTGCCTTCCTTAATAGCACGGTTTATTATTTTATCATCAACATCTGTAAAATTCTGGATGAAGATGACCTCGTATCCTCTGTACTCCAGCCACCTTCTTATGACATCAAAAGCAACACAGCTTCTCGCATGACCTATGTGGCTGTAGTCGTAAGGCGTTATGCCGCAAACGTACATCCTTACCTTCCCGTCCTCAAGTGGAACAAACTCTTCCTTTTTTCTTGTCATGGTGTTGTAGATCCTTATTGGCATGAGTGGTGTTTGGCTAAAAAATATTAAAAGGGTTGCTCCACATGGCAGTTCATGACCTTCTTTACAAAGATTTACGAGAGCTGGAGGAAAATTCAGTACGAAAAGTACGAGGTGATTCTGGAAAATCTTGGATTGTATGGGCTTGAACTCAACAACAAATACATCTTTGATGTCGGCTCATCCAAGGGATTTCTGCACGATTTTCTGGAGGAGAGAGGAATCAAGCCGAGAGTTTTTGTAGCTATGGATGTTGATAAGGAAGCGATCAGAAAGAACAGAACAAGCCTTAAAGTTGTGGGGATGGGTGAAGCACTCCCATTCAAGCGGGAGATTTTTGATGTTATTTTCTGCATAGACGTTCTCCACCTTCTTAAGAGAAAAATAGACATTGAACCTCTGAAAAATGGAGGTATTCTTATTATATCGTTGCCCAAAAGGTATGAGCACAAAATGAACGCGGAAGTGGAACGCCTTACAAATAATGGATGCAAGCTCCTTTCTCTGTTTGAAATAAATGGGCAGGAAGAAGAAAAGGTTGCCATTATGATGAGAGAATAATAAGAAAAGTGTTATAAGATGTGTGAGGGCCTGCCCCAATTTCACTTCTGCAACCTCACAAACTTCCAGCAAGTAAACTGCTTACCATACAACTCAAACAGACACCCTTGAATTAAACCCTGAGCACACCACAAAAATCTCTGTCTGATGCTTGAGAGGTAGAGAAAAATTTGCCCTCCTGATCTAAAAAATTTAAATGTTTTGAGCAAGAGAACACCCATGAAAAAGAACAGAGAGGAGATATCGAAAGAAATACCAACTATTCGGATAAACTTTCTGAGAATAAAGGAGGTTATCCAGACCTTCCCTTATAAATTTCATGAATTCTTCCTCGGATCTCTCATTTCATACTTTATTGGAGGTTTCGATCTTTTGATACCCTTTCTGATAATATGGTTCTCCTATCATGTCTTCGAGGACTGCATATGGGAGCTCGGCCTGAGTGATCTGGGTATGGAGCTCATAACTCTTGGGTGTGTGCTTGTGGGGGTGAAGTTTAACGCGGTTCTGGCATTCATCTATTCCTATCTCACGGTTGGGATGATCAGCACAATATCAAAATTTATAGATCTGGATTCGGATGAAGATTCCATACCGTTTGGAAGTTATGCTTTTGGGTACGGTGTTGCAGCGTTCTCAGCCTCGCTCCTTAAAGGTCATTTTCCAATCCCAGAACTGCTCTTCATGTGTGCAATCATGGCAAATCTGGGAAGAATACTTCTCGATTTCATTGTTTCGGGTAAGCCCGAACTGACAGATATGACTTACGTTGGCAACGTGATGTTCAACGGACTGCTCGGATTATTCTTGAAGTTCCTGGGCATGCTAATTTAGGGTTTTTATCCCAGGACTTTCCTCATCCTGATATCCACAGCTTTGTACCCTCGCCTGCTGTAGAACTGAATGGAGTTCTCGCTTTCTGCATAGGTATCAAGCTCAAGAATCCTAATATCTCTTTTCCTTGCTTCATCTTCCAAAGCATGTAGAAGCATGGAACCTATTCCTTTACCTCTGTATTCTTTTTCCGTATACAGATCGCTGATGTAGATTGCTCTCTCTTTATCGTATATCCCGCCATAGGTAAATATCTTAGCTATAATAAATCCTACAACCCTGTTGTCAACTTCAGCAACAAGAGTTATCCTATCGTTATTTTTAACAGCGTTGTGAGCATATCGCTTTGCGGATTCCTGCATTTCGTGGCTGGAAGAGCTCTTCAGGAGAGGGTCAAATTTCTTCTCCTCGTCCTGCATTTTAAGGAGAAGATCCGCTATGCGATCCGAGTCGTCTTCATCAGCTTCTCTTATCACGATATTCATAACCTTGTTCCACACCTCTTGCAGAGTTGCAGTAACTGGTGGGCCGGCCAGGAATCGAACCTGGGATCTCTCCCGCGTCAGGGGAGCGTCATAACCCCTAGACCACCGGCCCACAGTAGAGTTGTGGGAGTTGTGGTGGTGTGACAAATTTGTTTAGATAATAACTTTTTAAAAAATTAAGCAGGATGTCTTTGCTTCTCCTTAAAACAGCTGGAAGTCCTCAATCTTGGGAATCAGTGGCTCTGGCTTATTTATAATGTGCCCATTCTCCAGCTCTTTTCCAATAAGGTTCCAGCTCTCCTCAAGGTTCATTATTTTCAGCGCTTTCCCGCACGCTGAAGGCAGGATCGGGAACAGAGCTATGCAGATATCCTTGGCCATGTTCAGAGCTTGTGCTATGACTTCATGAGCTTTTTCTTTGTTTTCCCTAACGAGCTTCCACGGCTCCTTCTTTTGAAGGTATGCATTTCCGATGGACGCGATTCCATCCACACACTCCACAACCTCCCTTATGTTCCAGTTTTCATACGCCTCCCTTATTCTTTCAAGGATGTTCTTCACCTCAACGAGCTCCTCCATATCGTAAGTAGAAGCACTTATCGTTTTCCCCTCAAAGTAACGATACAGAAGCGTGAGTGCTCTGTAAACAAAGTTCATTATGTTGCCGACAAGCACGCTGTTCACAGCTGTCAGGAAAGCTTCCCTGCTCAGATCTATGTCAGTTATCCCACTTGAGGTGTGGCTTGCAAAGTAGAATCTCAAGTACTCGGGGTTTCCGATCTTCTCCATGTAGTCTTTAGCCGTGATAAATGTACCTCTGCTCTTGCTCATTTTCTCCCCGTTTACTGTAAGGAAGCCATGAGTGTGAATGTATGTTGGAAGCTTAAATTCCGTGGCCATTAGCATTGCCGGCCAGAAGAGATAGTGGAAGTAAATTATATCTTTCCCTATCGTATGCACAATCTGAAACTCTCCACATGTGCCCTTCCATATTTTTTCCCAGTCACATCCAGCTTTTTTGCAGTAGTTCGCTGTTGAGGCTATGTACCCGATTGGAGCATCCCACCACACATAGAGGTACTTGTTTTCTTCTCCCGGGACTTTGAATCCAAAGTAAGGACCATCTCTTGAGATGCACCAGTCCTCAAGTCCCTTTTCTATCCAGTCCAGCACGTAGTTTTTAACCTCTTGCTGAAGCGGAGCGTTTTGAATCCAAGCCTTCAGCTTCCCTTCAAAAGCGCTCAGCTTGAAAAAGTAGTGTTTGCTTTTCATTATTACTGGTTTGCTCCCGCATAAAGCGCATTTTGGATTCTTAAGCTGGAAGGGTGTGTAAGTTGCTCCGCACTTCTCGCATACATCCCCGTACTGATCTTCAGCCCCGCATTTTGGACATGTTCCCCTAACATACCTGTCGGGAAGGAAGCGGTTGCATTTCTCGCAAAAAAGTAGATCGATTTCCTTTGTGTAGATGTATCCGTTTTCCAGAGCTTTCTTGAACATTTCATGTGCTATTTTCTCGTTTTCCTCGCTGTGTGTTATGTGGTAGTTGTCAAGGCTTATCAGGAAAAACTCAAACATTTTCTTGAACTTCTCATGATTCTCCATAACAAAGCTTAGCGGATCCTTTCCAGCTTTCATCGCATTTATCTCTATCGGTGTGCCGTGAGCATCAGTAGCACACACATAAATTACGTCCCTTCCGGTGAGTCTGTAAAATCTGGCCATAATGTCAGTTATTATGAACTCATACACGTGTCCGAAGTGTGGCTCGCCATTTCCGTAAGGCAGCGCGGAGGTCATGAGTAATTTTTCTCCCAACCTCACTGTCAATCACCTCCAGCTTTGGAAGCTCTGGCAGCGATTTTATCGATCTCCTGATGACTCTTCTAATCAATGTTTCCGCATGCTTTAATAAGTTTTCCGCCCGTGCAAGGCTCCTCATACCCTTTGGCATGTAAAATGGAGCTTTTATCTCCCTGTTCTCTAGGAGGTTCTGCAGCGTTTCCAGATATGGGTACGTAACTCTACCCAGATACAGAAGTTTTAACACACCTCTACGCTTTGCAATCCTTTCAATTTCCAGCAAACCTTTAAGATACAGGTAATCTTTGGTGAAAGCTCCTCCTCTGAACGCACGGAAGGTCAAAGTGAAGGCATCATCATCATTAAATCCGAGCTCTTTAAGTTTGCTGAACGTCTCGGAAAATGTGTAACCTTTCACCACCATATCCACCGCTATAACCCTACCTGCGTAGTTTCTCAGCCTTTCTCTCTCTAGCAATTTGGTTGCTTTTTCCATGTAGACTGCAAGCCCTTCCTCAGTTTCCGTGTTGTTCGGGAATCCGCTTGCAAATATGTGCAGTGGCTGGTTATGCCCGTTTTCAGCTCTAAGAACGTGCACCCCCACCTCGTGCACCACTAACCTCCTCAATTCATAGGTTGTGAATTCCCTGCCATAAGGTACAAGCACTTTCTTTTCGAGAGGCATAACTGTAACGAGAGTCTTTCTGCTCAGCTCAACAATCCACCCTTTAATACCGTAATTCCTTATCGTCTCCTCGAAGAGCGTTTTGGCATATCTACAATCATACTTTTTACCATAGCGGGTTGGGGAAGGTCTCTTACCAGCAGTATTTTTCATTATGTTAAGCGCTTCTCGGACAAGTGCAGGAGATGGCTTTCCGTAAACCTTTGTGCTGTATTCAAGCACCTCATTTCTCTCCCCACGGTGTAGGATGATGTATGCGAGATTTATCAGCTCCTCTATTTTGTTCGCATAAATTTCGTGAAGCTCACCCTCCGGCACCTTAAGTTCGCATAATCTTTTTATGGTGTCTCTAGGGTTGAAGAGAACAAACGGGTACTTAAATTTGGGCTCCTCTCCAGTTCGCATAAACTTTTCCTTCTCCTCACTAAGGTTGACTGGCTCCAGGAGTTTAAGGATCCCTGCACTGAACTTTTTATGTTCCCTGAGTTTTTCATCAATTTCCTTATATTTTTCAACCACCGATCCCATCTGACTTACCTCATCAGCTTCATGAACCTGAGAGCATCTTCATACATGTTATAGTTGTTGAAGAACACGTAAACCTTTACGTTGAGCTTTAGAGAGCTTCCCACAATTTCTCTTAATCTCTCAAGTTCATCATCGCCGAACTTGTAATCGTACATCCTGTTCCCAAAGCCATGAAGGCGGAAATAGTGCAACCTTTTCGCATAAAAGATTTCCTGGCGGAGGGGATCAACGACCTGATCAACATCAAGTCTGCTGAATAAATCAGAGACGATATCTTTTGTCCATACTTCCTGCCACCTCACCTCCCATACAAGAATGAAATCTTCCCTGTCTATTGAGCTAAAGAAATCTTCAACTCTGCTTATGTTTTCCTCCGTTGGCCTAAAGCTGGCTGCTGTCTGAAACACAAGAACCTTTGCATCAAGACTCCTCGCAATTTCTTTTACTCTGTTGAACACTTCAACGCTTTCCTTTCCAAATTTCAGCTTGTGGGTTATGTCCTGATGTACTTTGACGGTAAATTCAAATTCAGCATTAACTTCTCTTGCTTCCTCAAACCACTTTCTTGCTGTTGATGGTTTTGGCAGTCTGTAAAAGGTCGAGTTGACCTCCACACTATTGAAGAGTGATGCGTAAGCCTGAAGCACGCTTCTGTATTTAGTTTTCCAGTCTTCCCCCATCAGCTTTTTAGGATTAAAGAATCCCCATCCGCAGCATCCCACCCGCAAGTTTTCTTTCCTCATGAAGAACAATTCTCAAAGAGAAGAATTAAAATTAATTTAACTCTTGATCTCTCTCTCAACAAACTCCGCTATCATTCTGGCTATGTTTTTGTCTGTAGCCTTCATAAGGCCCCTTATTCCGGGGTTTACATTGACCTCTATGATCCAAGGATTGCCGTCCGTATCAATTATTATATCGACAGCGAGAATTCTTGCTTCCAGAGTCTCAGAAGCTTTTATTGCGATCTCTTTCACTTCATCAGGGGGATCATAGGATACGGCTTTTCCTCCCCCTGAGATGTTAGCACGTTTATCACTTTTTGGCGCTATCCTTTTCATAGCAGCAGCGACCTCTTCACCTAATACAAGTATCCTTATATCTTCTCCTTTGTTTGGTATGAACTCCTGCAGAACTATCTCCTGGTTGAGAGCTTCCATCGAGCCTACCATGGCTGCAAGCTCCTCTTCGCTATTGGCGAACATCACACCCTTCCCACCAGCACCAGATATTATCTTCACAACCACAGGAAAGTTCAGTCTTGCCTTTACCTTCTTCAACCCGCTTCCTGATTTTAGAGCAAAAGTTCTTGGTACAGGTAGGCCAGCATTCCCAAGAACAAGCGTGGTCAGGAACTTGTCGTGAGCTATCCTGAGAGTTTCTGCAGGATAGGGATGTTTAATGCCGAGATAATCATATGCTTTTACAACGTTGTACCCATGCAATACTCTCTTCCCATCTATTCTGGGAAAAAAGTAGTCAACATTATTAAGCTCTCTACCATTTGACCTTATCTCCACTCCGCCAGTATGCGAGACCACAACAATATCATCGAGAGCCAAGTTGACCACATCAAAAGGTTTCCTCATCGCTTCCAGAATGAGCTCTGTTGTTTTGGACTTTGATTTCGGATGCACCACAAGTACCTCAACCATCTTCATGATCACCTTTTTGAGAAGTGTCTGCCTCCCATTGTTCTCAGATGCTCCACCAACCTGTCCACGAAGGTCAGCAGGGCATGCCTCCTGTAGAACTCCTCACATTCTTTGGATAGGAAAGCTATTAAATCTTCTACCATACCTTTGCCGAAAACATCCTCGAATCTACTCAGAGCTGGGGAGGTGTTGAGCGACTTAACAAACATGCTATTTTTCTCAACAATTATCCTCGCCTGAAAGATTGATGTTTTAAGGATCTTCCCCATCCTTAGAACAAAGCCCTGTATGTGTTTCGATGTTCTGCATCTTCTCTTTTCATTTCCCACCTTCTGAACGGCAAAAATTCTGTTGCCTATGGTGAGCACATCCATCTCTCTCAGGTTCTTTGAGGTTTTTATTTCCTCCAGAATGATCGGCTGTGCCAGCAACTCTATCGTGTCAAGGAAGCTTTTCAGGCTTGCCTCAGATTCAAATGTTGCGGATGCTTGCTTCTTTGCCTCAGGGATATACACCCTTACAGGATAGTTAAGTTTCGGTAGAATCGCGTTTAGAGCGTCTCTGGAGACGGAAAGGTAAACTCTTATTGGTGAGTCAGCATTACCGAGCTTCTGGTTGAGAAGCGCAATTAAGAACGGGTTGGAGGCATGAGATATAAATCTGTTGCTTATGGGGGTAAAGATTCCGTGCTCTTCCAGAAGAGATACGACAGCATAACCGAAGTGAGCAAGTGACTTTGGGATGAGGGGGAGCACAACATCAAAGGTGTAAAGTGATGCCGACTTGTAATACGGTGTGAACTCCTCTCCTTCCCTCTCAATTCTCACGCCTGAAAGTGGTGCATACAAAACCTTATCAAAATGATACTTTGAAAGCTCTATTAGACGAAGGTGATAGTCCTTTTTGGATTCCGGCCCAAGAATACAGAGTTTCATAATTCATTCCTCCCTGAGTTCGGGCTTTATGTCTTTCAGCTTGTTGGAAAAGTGCGTTTTCGTAACGTCTATTACGAAATTTCCGTGGATGATATCTCTCCCTATAAGCACGGGGCACATCACGTTGGACCTATCAGCTACGTTTGCCTCAACTCTGAATTTCCTGCCATTTATCTCAAGCTCAGCCTCGTAAATCCCCCTTGTTACATAGCCCTCCGGGATGGTTTTTGACTTTACTTTCACCTTTTTGCGCTTCCTTTCCAGCTGCAACTCCTCAGCAAGCCTCTTATCTATAGAAGTCCTTGTGGCGCCCGTATCAAAAAGTGCCAGAACCTCTCTCTCGCCGTTTTTTCCGCGAACCTTAACCTTGGTTATCAACCCTACAACCTCTTTTCCTTCTGTTCTATTATGGTCGGCATCCTCCTCCATCATCACCACAAGTTTTTGTCCCGAGACATATTTAACTTTTTCTTTGTTCCTCCTCAACTCAACGCTATGAGAGAGTTACTTCCACATTACGTGGCTGTGAGGGATGGAAAGGAAGAGCCGAGGTTCTGGAGCGCTGATCTTGAGAAGAGAGCGAGTGAAGCATTCAAGCTGCTTGAAAGTTGTGAGCTCTGCGAGCACAGATGTGGAGTGAACAGAACCGCTGGCGAGAAGGGTGTGTGTAAAGCGCCACCATTTCTTTACATAAGCAGCGAGTTCCTGCACTATGGTGAGGAGAACTTCCTTGTACCTTCCCATACCATCTTCTTTATGGGCTGCAACCTTTCATGCGTTTACTGCCAGAACTACACCATCTCGAACTGGCTGGAGTTCGGGACAAGGGTTAGTGAGGAGGCTCTTGCTGAAATAATAGCGAGAAGGAAAGAGCAACACGCAATGAATGTCAACTTTGTTGGTGGTGAACCCACACCTTATCTGCCGTTCATACTCAAAGTACTGCAGGTAATGAAGGAAAAAAGTGTCCACACCCCTGTTGTGTGGAATTCCAACTTTTATATGAGCGAGAAAGCAATGAGCTTACTAAAAGGTGTTGTGGATCTCTATCTTCCTGATTTCAAGTACGGGAATGATGAGTGTGCTCTGCGTTTATCAAAAGTTAAGAATTATTTTGCCACCGTCACAAGGAACCTTAAGGAAGCTGCCGAGGATGCTGATGTTTGCATAAGACATCTTGTCCTGCCAAATCACTTTGAATGCTGCACAAAGCCCGTGCTTGAATGGATTGCAGAGAACATAAATGGCAGGAATGTTGTTGTGAATGTCATGGCTCAGTACAGGCAGGAGTGGAAAGCGCATGAGTATGAGGATATAAGCAGACCGCTAAAACTGGAAGAATGGGAAAAAGCAGTTAGTTATGCTGAGGATCTCGGCCTGAATGTCGTGGATTGATCAAATTAAATTAAAAATAATTGTTACTACATAAATTTTTTGCATGATCCGAGCAGTCCTCTTCGACTGCTGGGGCACACTTTTTTATGATGATGTTGATCCGAGACCAATTCCGGAAATAGCCAGAATTCTGGGTTACAGCCGTGATGATTACAGCTACATCAAGGTCTTTGAGCGAAACTTCATGCTCTACCCGCTCGATGATGTAGATGAAGCCATTCGAAACTTTCTTGAGGAGCTTGGGAAGATGAGCGATAAACTAGTCTTTAGGATAAAGCAACTTTACACAAACATCGGCGTGCACGCTAGACCATTTGATGATGTGCCTCCTGTGCTAAAACAGCTAAAGAAGGAGGGCTACAAGCTTTGCATCGTTAGCAACACAGACTCAAAAGGGTTTGAAGAGCTTAAAAAGAGATGGAAGAATGTGCTTGACCTTTTTGACGCGTGCGTACTTTCTTACGAGATACACGAACTAAAGCCATCTCCGATAATGTTCAATACAGCCCTTGAAAAGCTTAAGGTTGAGCCGTCTCAAGCGGTCATGGTTGGAGATTCTTTAAAGGATGATGTTTTTGCTGCTGAAGCATGCGGGATAAAGGGTTTGCTTCTTGATAGAAGAAATAAGCATCCGGACTATCCGAAAAGGATGGAAAGTCTTCATGAGATCTGGAAGTTTCTTGGTAAAGAAGCGCCAAGATAAAACAGGTGACTTCTGCATTTGCAGTCAGAGCATCCAAATTTGGGGACAGCTTGGAATTTTTCCGCAAGTTTTTGTGCTATCTTACATTCTTCTCTTTGCTCGCTTTCTCTGATCAGCACGCTCACAATTTCCGCATACTCGTTTCCAAGCAGATAATCGATATGCCAGAAGAGCTTTTTGTTGTTCTTTCTGAGATGTCTTGCCACCCTCGCTTCTATCGAGTTCATGGCAGAACCCACATAGGCATAATATCCAGCTTTGAACTTAATTCTACCGAGCTTGCCGACCTTTATCTCTACAGGATTTTTAACCCGTATTAGGAGGATGTATGAACCCTTCATTCCCAAACCTCTTAAAAGCTTATATTGTTTTTAATGTTCAAGCTTTATCATGGATATAAAGACGGTTATGGAGCTAATACAAATATCAAAACTTATCTTAGGTATTTCCATTCCATTATTAACGATTTATATTTCGCATTTCTACAGATCTCGTTTGAAAAAGAACACATTCTTCCAGGCAATCTTGGAGGTCATTAAAACAATAACCAAATCCAAATACACCTTTTCTGAACAGTTATCTAACAGCTTTAAAAACACAATAATGGCCATATTTGGGTTTTCTGTTTTCTTATGGTTGATTTTATTATGGTTGTGGGGTAAATTAACATGGAACGGTTCATCTAAGCTGTTTACTCTTGAAAACCTGTTATACTTTGGAATACTGTTCTCTGTAATCTCTGTTTTGGTCTTTATGGCAGTTGTTTCGGTTTTCTTTTTAGTAAAATTTTCTTCGTCGATTTTAGAAGTCTTAGACAGAAAGATCGCGCTATTCACTCGATTACAAGATTCATTAACATCTTTGCGCTATTCTTTAATTGGGGCTTACCTTTGTAATATCGGTGGATTGTTATTTCTGATGATTTATACAATTTTGAAAGAGGGTTTTGAGAAATACATAATTCAAGTGGTCTTGGAGTTTGCAGCACTGGCATTTGTGTGGTATCTATACACTCAATTTTTACAAAAAGATGTTATTCAGTACATCAACAAAAACCTTGAATCGGGTAAGATTAAACTGAGCGTAACACTATACCTAAATAATTCAAACATTGAATTTTCAGGGATTTTGAAAGGAGTAACACACAATACAGTAAAATTCGATAAAAATAAGAGATATTATGAAGTATTTTTAGATGAAGTACAAGTTTTTAGCATTGTTCCTTTAAAATCGTGACTGATTCACAAATAGGTGTTGGGTTCTGATAGCCCACTTCCATGTAGCTGTATGGTTTAATATACAACCTAATCATGTGAGGCGGGAAATGTTATGACCTGATGATTTTGAAGCCAGCATGGTGTGTAACAATTCCCGCAACATTAACTCCACACTTCTTTAGAGTGGTGCGCACTTCATAAAAGAGCTTCTCCATTTTTTCTTTGCTGAGCAGCGCCTTGTAACTGTATGGATGGTTCTCTGCCAGCCATTTTCGAAACTCCTCGCCTGCAGCCCTTAAATTCAGAAACTCAACCCAGTATTCATCCACAAAGTCTCGCGTTTCTTTTATCAGCGCTTCCAGATCCACCAACTCCGGTATGAACGGTGAGATAAAAGCATAATTTTTTATGCGGTTCTCATGCAGCTCGTGGAGAGCGTTAACTCTCTTGTCATGATCTGAGGCTCTTGGTTCAAGAACCTTCCTCACATTTTCATCAAAGCCGTTAATGGTTAACCCCACTTCTATGCTTTTGAACTTCTTGAAGATATCAACATCCCTGACAACAAGATCCGATTTTGTGAGAATTGCGAGCCTTATCTTCTTATCCATGTTTTCGAGAATCTTTCTTGTAAGTTCCAGCTCCTTCTCAATCGGCTGGTAAGCATCCGAGACGCTTGCCATGTAAACTGTGCCATTCACGTACTTCCCTTTCACTAGCTCTGCAGCATTCTCTTTGACTTCAACCCAACTACCCCAGCTGCCGTAGTTTTTCCATTTACATACGAATTTCGCATAACAATAAAGGCAGGCGTGCTCACACCCAACATAAGGATTCACAACGAAGTCACATGAAGGAATTCTGGATCTGGAGAAGATGGATTTTGCTTTAATGGGTATTACCTGAAGCATAATCTCTCAATATGTTCATAAATATTGTTAAAGACATTCTCTCACAATCTGTGTTACGATTTTTGAGAGTTTGATCGGTTTGATTCATTTGTCAGGATTTTTGTTTTGGACTGCTGGACAAATCTTCCTGTCCACCATACTTAAAAACATCCCGTTCAAAAAATAGGTCTGGGGTGATGGTGGTGCCTTGCCAACACAAAGCAGTTGGATCTTCCTTGATAGGGAGTGTAAAGAATCATTATCCAGAGTTATTTATAAGGCACTGAACGATGTTCAGCTTCTCATTCTAAAGTATGTTGCAGAGAATCTTGATAGATCTTGTTCATCCCTGCTCAAATTTATATCCGAAGTGGAAAATATTCCTCTCTCCACCCTCAAACTCAATGCAAGAGTGTTGCAGGATTTGGGTTTGATAATCTATGGTGGGGGAAGGACAGCAAGGCTTACATCAGCTGGGATGATTGTCGTCTTTCTTTGCCAAAAAAGTAGTGGTGGTTCAGATGAAAGAATATAGATGCTATGCTGTAGGTGGTGAGGTTCATAGTGGATGGTTGCGGGTGCATATTTTACACAAATGAGGATGAAAAAAGAGAGTGTGAAACTTTGCTCGAGATTCTGAATAAGTTGAGAGAAGATGGAATTGTTGAGGAATACATAAGATCGTCCAAGGCAGGAGGAAGCTATGTGCCGAAGTTTTTGAGGTACGAATACAATTTCAGATGGGTTAACATACCCGAAGATGCGCTGAAAAACTGGTACAAAGAAATTGTGAACAACTCAGACATGCTTGTGCTTGTTGGAAGCGGCGGGAAGAAAGTTTTCGATATGCTGGAAGCGGAAGATGACAAAGATGTACGGGTTGCATACGCTCCTATAAAGCGCGTGAGAAGCCTTGATGGCAGGTATGAAGGTTTTGTTAATGCTATGACGAGTGAGCCATATCGGGGCGAGCTGTATATGTTGAGAGGGGATGAGTCTTCAGAGATAAATGACGATTGTATCGCAGGGAGTATCGCCCTTATGGATGATGTGATTTATTCCGGAGCAACGGTGGAGAAGCTGTCCAAATTTATAAAGGAAAGGAATCCGGTAAAGGAAGTCTACTGTTGCGCTCTTCTGGATATAGATATGGAGGATAAGCGTATCGATGGTGAGACTTTCGTTATATACAAAGTGAAAGAAAAGAATAGGGACATAACTTACCTCGCATTCGACCTAATCAAGGAGATTAAGGAAATCCTGAAAGATATTGGAATTATGTATGAGTAGTTTACCTGCTTTTATATTATATGTGCGGATCACAGCTTCTCATAAGTCCTCTTCATCAAAATAGCATCTCCTTCTATGTTAGGGCTCTCGGAGATAACGACTCCTCTCACCTTAAACTCTTTTAGGACGCGCAACAACTCAACATAATTAAGATCGCTTTCCTCCAGATTCAGATGGTTTCTCTCACCCTTCTCGCCGTAATTTATGCCGGAAATGTGGATGTGCATGTTATCCAAAGCCTCTCTGCCGAGCTCTCTTTCAATTTTTTCAAGCAAGTCCACCCACTCTTCTCTGCTGTTGTAAGCTCCGCAATACCTTGCATGGAGGTGCGCAAAATCGATGCACGGCAATACCATTTCAACTTCCTGTGCAAGTTTTATCAGCTCATCAACATCCCCGAACTGTGTTGGCTTGCCGGTCAGCTCCGGTCTTATCCAGATTTCGATGTTCTCGTCTCTCAGCTTTTTAACCACGTCCTGCAGAGCTTTCTTAACCCTCTCATAAACCTCCTCTTTTATCATTTTCATGTAGTAGGCTGCATGAAAAACAACACTCCACCCGCCACACAGATAAGCTATGCGCGCCGAATTGATTATCCTTTCCTTGCTGGCTTCCACCTTGGCTTTTTCTGAAGCGTTGAGGTTTATGTAGTAGGGAGCGTGACACGTCAGCAGAACGTTGTTGTCTTCGGCAACCTTCCTTATCTGGGGTGTTTTTTCCTCCTTTATATGTATGCTCCTAACAAATTCCAGCTCCATTGCATCGAGGCCAAGCTCTCTAACCCTCTCAATACCCCTTTCCGTTGTTGGTTTCTCGGTGCTTAGGGGTATGCCCGCTGTACCGAATAGAAGTTTTGTGATTCTCTTCCCCATGAAAAATTCTCGGTATGAAAATTTTTTATCTTGTTAACGGCCAAAGACAGATGTATGGAGAAGCTGAAAGCCATGATAGCTCTCATCCGCCCGAGCGTTTGTGCTCTAGCAGTGATGGGATTCATGGGAGGAGCGATAGTAAGCGGGATAATCAGCTTTGTTAATGTTGTGACGCTGTTCAAAGCTCTCTTAACAACTTTTCTTATATGCTCCGCTGGCAATGTCATAAACGATTACTTTGATATGGATATAGATAGGGTTAACAGACCAACCCGACCAATTCCTTCAGGAAAGATAAAACCATGTGAAGCTCTGACGATTTTTACCCTGCTCTTACTTTCTGGAATTGTCGTGGCGGCATCAATTTCTTTTCCCTTTTTTCTGCTTGCATCTCTAAACGCGCTGGTGGCATTTATATACGGGTGGAAGTTAAAAAGGATGCTCATTATTGGCAATCTTGCTGATTCCTACCTCGCAAGTGTGGTTTTTGTTGCACCGCTTTTCCTTTTCAATCAGCTTAAAGCTGAACTGTTCAACAGTGCGGCAGCGTTCATGGCCCTCATAGCGTTTATAGGTAACTTGGGGAGGGAGATAATGAAGGATGCTGAGGACGTTGAGGGTGATAAAAAATCTGGAGCGAAAACCATACCCATAGTTTTCGGCGTGAGGAAGGCGATGATGTCAGCTTATGTTTTTATTGTGGTCGGTACTGCACTTGCCACTCTCCCGATAATATGGGATGCTTTTAATCTCAACAGAACAGCGTATACCTTACTTTATTTTCCTTTCCTGCTTGCTGTTGGAAACAGCTTCAGATATCGCTCTAACCCTTCAAAGGCCCAGAGATGGATTAAGATAGCAATGTTCATCCTCATCTTTTCCTTTATAATTTCATCAATACCACCCCTGTGAATTCCAATTTTAATTCGACCATTAACTAATATTCTGAAAGTTTTTTGACGAAAATTTAAAAGGAAGGGTCGAACAACTTAGAATATGCATGCGGGGTATGAGGAACAAGACGGTAAGACTTCTCACCACGATTATGGTTTTGCCAACGACCTTTACGGAGAGGTAACACGGCTAAAGGAAGAGTGGAAAGAAAAGATATCAATGCTCTGCAATACGTACCCCGAAAAAGTTCCTGCAGTCATGGGAGCAATTTATGATTATTTTAAGTGTTCACGCGGAAATTATATGCCCTCCCACGGAGCATCACACGCCATAGACACAGCGATAAATCTCCATAAATTGATCAGGCAGGTTGGTGTTATTCGCCCTTACTGTAGGGAGGAGCTCATAGCAGCAGCTTTGCTCCATGATCTTGTGAGGCCATATGAGGTACATGAGAACAATGGCATAGTGCCGAATGGGAGCGAAGCATGCAAAGCAGCTTATGAAATAGCTGAGAAGATATTCCCGGAGGAAAGCGCAAGGCTAATAGAGAAGGTGGTGAGGTATCATGATGATCCTTCCTCACCCGAAATAGAAGGTGATGTGAGGGAGATGACATCCATTTTAAGGGTTGCCGACATTCTTGATGTGGATAAGCAAAGGGTTCTGGCCGCCGTGGGCGAGTACAGGAAGGTCAACGGATATTATCTCTCGCGGGAGGTAATAAAGGACAAGCTGAAAAGGAAAGCTGAGTTTGATGTTGGTACCATAAGGAAAGCCTGCATGGACGCAGATCTGGTAAGGCTGGTGGAGAGACAATATTCTCTCCTCCTAAATTGGATTGAAATTCTGCTGGAGAAAGAAGAACAACAGGTGAGAAAGGAGATCGAAAGGGCAACGAAGCTCGCTGAACTGTATGAGGAAACGTGTTTGGAGGCGATAAGGGAAGTTATTGAAGAGTTAAAGTCAATATAAGAGTTAATACCTTCTTGAAAAACTTTTATATATGTTTATGATTAAGATAAAGTTCATGAGTGGGAAAAAACGAAGTAGCTATGCTGAACTCATTAAGAAAAACTGCAGTCTGCTTCTAACAGTTCTATTAGTGCTTATGCTGATTTGGTCCGGTCCTGCGAGTGCAGTTACTGTTACCGTTACTCCCTCATCATCTGTTGTGGATCTGGGAAAGACCAATGAACTGGAACTCAACATAAACATTGAACTTCAAAATGTGGACCGGTATGTACCTCTGAGCTATGTGATACTCAATGTTACAGGTCCTGTGAACAGAGTTTATGAGTTCTATATCAACGGCAGTGTTAAGATGGGTGGGGGAGAAATCCGGGTTGAGCCGGTGGAGATTAACGCCTCTTATGGTTATGGGTATGGCTATGCTGCTGGTGGTTATGAGTTTGGTTATGGTTATGGGTATGGCTATAACACAAGTTACTCAAACAGGCTATCCTACAGGGTCGTAATAAAGCTGGATAACTATCAGGTTGGCGAGTATTCTGTGAATGTGGGGGTGGTGGCAGCAGGTGAAAATGGAGAAGTCTCTGTGGCCAAAAACAGTGCAACCTTCAGCCTGATCAAAACAGTTTACGTGGGTGGCGGTGGAGGAGAAGCTGTTAAAGTGCCTTCCACACCAACAGAAATCGTTGTTCATACCCCAACAGGGGCGGAGTTCACAGTGAGTAATGTTCAGCCTGATGTGCCTGTGAAAGTGGAGTTTGATGGTGGCAGGAACATAACCGTTGATGAGATGGAGATTGTTGTCAACAAAAGTATGGAGATCAAGGGAGAAGTGAAGGAGGTGGAGTCTTTACCAACTTACATTCCCGCTCCACCAAAACCCGTGTACAGCTACCTCAGAATTGAGGTGAGTGCGGAACCCGGAAGCATAAAGTATGGGAAGATAAAGTTCAAGGTCTCCAAGGCATGGATGGAAGAAAATGACATAGATGAGAGCACGGTCAAACTGCTAAGATATACAGGCACGTTATGGCAGGAGCTCAGCACATCCATGGTCGGAGAGGATGCCAATTATGTGTACTATGAAGCTGAGACTCCGGGCTTCAGCTACTTTGCTGTTGTTGGAGAGAAGAAGACTGTTGGGGAAGAGGTTTCTCCGGCTCCTTCAGAGGGAGGGGTGGTTAACAAGACGAAAGAGGTAAAGCAGCCCGAAACAGGGAAGGTTACAAAACCGGGTGAGGAAAATGTTAAGGTTAAAACCAGAGCTGGGAGGAAGACACTTATTCTAATCATAGCTGCGGTAATAGCTGCTGTCTGCATCGCTATTTACTTTAAACTGACAAGGGAATGACAGGCTAGGTAAGGGAGAGTGCAAAGAGGGATTTACTAAATTCAACCCATTAACAGCCATTTCCACAAAGGTATAAACCTTATCTTTTTCCCCTTAAACTCAATCTCATCTTCATAGTCCCAAGTTATGCAAAGCAGATTTTTACACCTTAGTTCCTTTCCCGCCTCTGCAAGCTTTTTTCCGTGACTTTCGAAATCATCTTCATAACAAACCTCTACAAGGGCTTTTATCCTCTGATTTTCCCTTATAGCAAAATCGATCTCCTTCCCGGATTTTGTAACATAGTAAAACAGTTCTTTGTTAATTCTGTATTTTCTTGCAAGTTCCAGAAACACAATATTTTCCATTACTTTGCCGATATTCTTAGAGAACTTCAAAGCAAGCCGTGTGTGGAATGCTACATCTGCAACATAAACTTTCTTAAGGGATTTTTCAACCTCCTTCACTTTATATGAAATTTTGTTCAAAAAGTGAAATAACCTGGCTGTTTCAAAATGATATGAATACCTTTCAACCGTCGCGATACTTTTGTTAAACTCTCTGCTCAGTTTTCTAAACCTTACTATATTCGAGATGTTTGCAAGATAAACATTTGCGAGAGATTCCAAAAACCTTTTATCCCTTATTCCGAACCTTTCACTGATATCTTTTGTAAGTATGTCGTCAAAATACTTTCTGAGAAGTTCAGATCTTTTGAGTTTAGAATCGAGCAACGCTATTTCGGGAAATCCTCCCCATTCCAGATATTCATCAAGAGTTCTGAGAATTCTGATTTTGTTTTTATAGATATCGACTTCATTTTTGATTTCTATCCCCTTGAATCTTAAAAATTCCCTGAAGTTCAGAGGAAAGATCTCGATATCTACGTGCCTGCCCGTAAGCACGGTTGCATACTCTTTACTCATCAATTTTGAAGAAGAACCCGTTACTATTACTCGGAAACGTTTATTCTCTATCAAATATCTCACGAAAGTTTCCCATGCTCTTACATTCTGCACTTCATCCAGAACTATTATAGGATTTTTCGCGTTCGTTAACTTAAAGTAGATTTCAAGAATTTTTAAGCAGTCTTTTGCATCAATGTTTTTCAACCGAGGGTCTTCAAAATTCAAAATAAGAGTTTCCTTTTCGTCCAGACCCTTTTCGATGGCTTTCTTCAGGCTTCCGTAAGCAATATAGCTTTTTCCCGCTCTTCTTATCCCGAACAGTACTAAAGCGTACTTCTCGCTCAAAAGCTCAGCGGTGTTAATATCTCTTTCTATGTAGTTTATATCAAAATCTCCCCAAAAATTCCATTCGATGAGCACTTCCTCATACATTATGATCCATAATATGAGTCAAAATTTATAAATTTGACTTTTGTAATTTACGAATTCAACGACCACTCCCACAAAGGCATGAACACCATTTCTCCTCCTCTTCATAGTCCCAAGTTATGCAAAGCAAATCCTCGCAGTTGAGTAATTCGCTTGCTTTAATTTCTTTATCTCCAAACCTCCTCTCGAAATTCGTTATTGAAAGCTAAGAATTCAACAACAGAAAATTATTCCCATCTTAAGCCAATTTTCCTGACCGATTTTTAAATATTTTTAAAATTTTAAAGTTACGTGGGTTTACTATGAATACGCCTTTTAAATACCTTTCAGTGATAATTCCTGCTTGGAATGAAAG